>JBAUCP010000852.1:0-5263 GCA_049677625.1 Occallatibacter sp.
GCAGCGTATCTTCGAATTTCGGCGCTCGCCCTTCCACGTGCAGCCGCAGAGCTTCGTTGATCAGCGTCTGGTACCCCGTCGCGCCACCCGACGCCTCGGCCTCTTTCAGGAAGTGATCCACCAGATCCTCATCCAGCCGGATCGTGATGCGCGTCTTGCCGCGCGATTCCGGCTCCGGTGGCGTAATCGGCCCGCGCTTTCCGCGGCTGAAATCGTATCTCTGTTTCATCAATTGATTATATGCACATTTTGTACATACCGCCCAAGCGTCTCCCGCAAAAAAAAGCAAAGCGGCGGAGCCCCCAGGCTCCGCCGCTTCCTTCCAAACGCGCTGCCAGGTTTGGCAGTTACGTTCTACTTGTGATCGCCGCCGCCGTGTGACTCTCCGCCGCCGTGTCCACCACCGCCGCCGCCATGAGCGGCAGATTCGTGCGGTGCGCTGGCGTGAGGAGCTGCAGCGTGGGTTTCGTGCGATGCGCTGGTATGCTGCACCGCTGCATGGCCTGCGCTGGGACGCGCCCCGCCGGAATGATAAGCCGCAGCGTTGCCGTGGGCGCTATACGACACGCGCCCAGGACCGCCGTGGTAGCTCCCCCCACCTTCGCCGCTGAACCTGTGGCCGCCCCAGCCGTGGCTATAGCCCCAGCCGCCCCACGGTCCCATCCCCAGGAAGATGCCATTGTAGAAGTACCCCGGCCCGTAATAGCCCATGGGCGCGCAGGAGTAGGGCGCATAGCCGTAATAACCGTACGAACAGACCGGCTGAACGCCGATGCCGATCATTACTTGCGCCTTGGCTGCCGGCGCCAGGGCCAGACCGGCGAGCAATGCTGTCGTTCCGAGTAGAGTCTTGAGTCCGCGCATGTGTGACCCCCTTAAGGTGTCTGCGGTTGCCTGTAGTGCGTGGGATGCCCTGCAGCCGTGATGAATCACGTGGCCGCAGCAGCCACCATAAGGATTTTGAATGCGTCCTTGAATGTCCCTCACACGGTCGGGGGTTGTTGCTTATCTATCCTTACGTTTCTAACTTTAGGCGCCGGCGCTGCACGAGTCTGAGCTAAAGGGACCACTCCACGAGGGTTCGCCGCCGCGACGCCGCGTCGAGCGGTATCTGGCGCACTGCAAGCCCCCTGGATTCCAGCAAATATTCCGGAATTATTGCCCCTGACAAAGAATCCGGTCAACTGATTTCTTTCTCCGTCTAATGACCAGGCAGGAACCTCCCATGCAGAGTGCGTTGGCGCGCATTGCGCCCGTCCCCCGCCCCCGGCGGGCAAATGATAGCCTCGAAAATGGCATGGAATTGGGCTCGGAAGTCGATTTTCTGGTAATGGGTGCGGGGGTGGCCGGGCTGCGCGCCGCCGTGGAGCTGGCACAGCACGGCGATGTGCTGGTGGTCACAAAGGAGTCGCTGGGCGAGTCGAACACCCACTACGCGCAGGGCGGCATCGCCGTAGCCATGGAGGGCGGCGAAGACGTTGCCCTGCACCTTGAAGACACCGTAAACGCAGGCGACGGCCTGGTTTATCGCCCCGCTGCCGAGGCGCTGGTAGCCGAAGGACCGGCCCGCGTGGCCGAGCTGATCGAGTGGGGCGCGAACTTTGACCGCGAGGCCGGCAAACTGCTCCGCACCCGCGAGGGCGCGCACTCGCTGGCCCGCATCCTGCACGCCAGCGGCGACGCCACCGGCGCTGAGATCAGCCGCTCGCTGATGGCCTATGCGCGCTCCCACCCGCGCATCCAGTTTGCCGAGTGGACCATGGTCGCGGGCCTGGTGGTGGCAGGCGGCCGCGTGGCTGGAGTCGATCTTGCCAGCGCTGGCGGGACGGCCGACGAGAACCCGCCGCGGCAGGTCAGTACACGGGCCAACACGACGCGAGTAAGTGCACGGGCCGTCCTCATCGCCTCAGGCGGCGCGGGCCAGGTTTACTCTGACACCACCAACCCCGCCGTGGCCACCGGCGACGGCATCGCACTGGCCGCACGCGCGGGCGCCGAGCTGGCTGACATGGAGTTCTATCAGTTCCACCCCACGGCGCTCTCCATTCCCGGCGCGCCGCGGTTCCTGCTCTCTGAGGCGCTGCGCGGCGAGGGAGCCTATCTGCGCAACGATCGCGGCGAGCGGTTCATGGAGCGCTATCATCCTCTGCTCGAGCTGGCTCCGCGCGACGTGGTGGCCCGCGCCATCGCCCGCGAAGGCCTTTCCAAAGACAACAGCATCAAGCCCGTCGATATCAGGCCCGTCTATCTCGACATGCGCCATGTGACTGGCCGCGATCTTCACAAGCGGTTTCCGGGTATCAGCGCATTTCTGGCCCAGTACGGCCTCGACCTGGCGCGCGATCTGGTGCCTGTCCGCCCTGCGGCGCACTACCTCATGGGCGGCGTCCGCACTGACCTGGCCGGACGCACCAGCCTGGGCGGCCTCTACGCCGCGGGCGAGGCAGCCTGCACCGGCGTCCACGGCGCCAACCGGCTGGCTTCGAACTCGCTGCTCGAAGGCCTCGTCTTCGGCGCGCGCGCCGGGCAGTCCATGATTGCCGACGGCCTGCCCCTGCTGCCCGCCGACGCGCCCGCAGCCGCTCAAGCGCCGCTATCGGGCAACGACAACGAGCTGCTTGAAATTTTGATTGCCGGGCTGCAGCGCACGATGTGGGCCTGCGCCGGTCTTCTCCGCGACGAGGCCACTCTGCGCGAAGGCCTGCGCGCCCACGCCGAATGCGATTCCGCCATCGACCATCTTGCGCAGCAGGGAAAATCCGGCCGCCGGCTCGTCGAGGCGCAGGCGCTGAGCAGCGTGGCCCACGCCATTCTCCAATCCGCGAAGGCCCGCACCGAGAGCCGAGGCGCACACTTCCGCAATGACTACCCGCACCGCGACGACGCCGACTTCCAGAAGCACTCGGTGATGGGCAGCGACGGCCGCGTCGTCTTTGAGGAGTGGTAAAAGCGTAAACCCGGCCGCGTGGTATTGCGACCTAGTGTCCTGAGTCTGAAGTTCGCATGATAATTGCACTGTCATCTTGAGCGGAGTTTGGCCGTTTTTTTGGGCCAAACGGAGTCGAAAGATCTGCGGTTGTTCTTCAACGAACGTCGGATTCACCACACTAGTGATTCGTAATCGTACCCATGAGCTTGGGTGCCCCAGGTCTCGCCTTTGAGACCTGGGAAACCACGAATCTGCGCGGTCGTGCTACTAAGACGTATCGACGTACACTGAAGCGCAGCCCGCCCCCGCCGGCAAGAAGGCATGATGCAAATTTCCATGGACTCACTTACTATTCGTTTGTGAACTTCAGTAGGGTCCTGGCAGTCTTCTTTAAGCGGGCGCATCATTCCCTGATCGCACCGGCCCTGATCGCGCCGGCCGTCGCCTGTTCGCTTCTCGTCCTCGCGCCCGCGGCCCGCTCGCAAAGCGCGTCAACCACACCACCAGCCACACCACCAGCCGCCGCGCCCGCAAGCACGCAGCCTGTGCCCTCATCGCAGCCCCCGCTCAAAATCCAGGGCCCCCTCGTCGTCCTCGATGTCGTCGTCACCGACTCCGGCGGCCATCCCATCCACGACCTCAAAGCCGGCGACTTCACCGTCCTCGAGCGCGGCAAGAAAGTAACCCCGCAAAGCTTCGAGGAGCACCACCCCGAGCCCGTTGCGCCGCTGCCTCCGCACAAAACTCCTCCCGACGTCTTCACCAACTACACTGAGACGCCCGGCAAAGGTGCGCTCAACATCCTGCTCCTCGACGCGCTCAACACCCCGCTCTCCGACCAGATGTATCTGCGCCGCCAGATGCTCGACTACGTCGCCAAGCTCCCCGCCGGCACGCGCATCGCCGTCTTCGGCCTTTCCTCGCGCCTCTTCATCCTGCAGGGATTCACCTCCAACCCCGAGATCCTGAAAGCCGCGCTCTCCGGCAAAAAGAACCTGGGCAAAGAGTCCCCGCTGCTCATCACCCCCGAGGAGGCCGACCAGCAGCAGAACGATAACGACGACATGACCGACCTGCTCGGCAACGACCCCAACGCGGCCACGGTCATGGCCAACATCCAGCAGTTCCAGGCCAACACAGCCACCTTCCAGACCACCCTGCGCGTGCAGTACACGCTCGCGGCCATCGACGAGCTGGCCCGCTATCTCGCCGGCATTCCCGGCCGCAAGAATCTCATCTGGCTCTCCGGCTCGTTCCCCCTCAATATCGAGCCCGATGGCGATCTGCCCGACCCCTTCCAGGCCGCCGCCCAATATGCTGACCAGGTAAAAGACACAGCCGATCTCCTGGTTCGCGCTCAGGTCGCCGTCTATCCTGTCGATGCCCGCGGCCTCTTCATTGACCCCGCCATGGGCGCAACCGTCACCGGCTCAACCTTCGCCAGGAACCCGCAAAACGCCGGTAAGCAGGTGATGAAGTTCTCCGCGCAGACCGGCAACGAGCACGGCACCATGGACATGATGGCCGAAGACACCGGCGGCAAAGCCTTCTACAACACCAACAGTCTCGGCGGCGCAGTCCGCCAGGCCATCGACGAAGGCTCCAGCTACTACACCATCTCCTATATGCCTACTGACACCAACTGGGACGGCGCCTACCGCAACGTCCGCGTCAATCTCGACCGCAGCGGCCATCTCGCTTACGTACACGGCTACTACGCCGACTCACCCGACGCCAAGGTGCAGGGGCCAAAGGTGCTGCCGCTCACCCCCGTCCAGGTGGCCATGATGCGAGGCGGTCCCGATCCCACCCAGATCGTCTTCGCCGTTCGAGTCGTTCCCGCCGCAGCCACTGATGACACTCTGCCCCCCTGCAACGAGTCCAAAGACAAGGACATGAAGTCCCCCTACCGCCACTACACCGTCATCTCCGTCGCCACCATGGGTGAAATGGGCTTCTCCATGACTCCCGACGGCTCCTACCACGGCGCCTTCGAGCTCATCTCCGTCGTCTACGACCCCGACGGCAAGCCCATGAACCTGTGCGACAGCTCGCTGCACGCCAATCTCACCGCCGCGCAGTATGAGTCCATGGTCAAAACCGGCCTGCGCCTCCGCCAGGACATCGACGCCCCCGCCAAAGGCGAATACTTCCTGCGCATCGGCCTCCACGACCTTTCGAGCGACCACGTGGGAGCCCTCGAAATCCCACTCTCCGCCCTGAAACCCGAGCCAGCTCCACCCCTGGCGCCAGCCAAATAACCCACACCGTACGCGGGCCTCTGAAGTTGGTCGCGAAATCGTGGCTTTGAAAGGGCACGGCTTCAGCCGTGCC
>JBAUCP010000853.1:0-5744 GCA_049677625.1 Occallatibacter sp.
GAACATTCCTGAGCGTTTTTTTAAACTTGTTATAGCGGAACCAGAGCGACTGTATCCCGAAACCGCTGCGTTCAAGTCGACGCGACTACCAGGGAGCGGCGACCGTGCACTATGCTCAACAGGCCACACTAACTCTGGTTTCGCTCTAGGGTGCCCCTTGATAGACCTCCTGGCCAGTCCTCTCAGATTGGCTATAGTGCCGGCTTATCTGGTGACGACGATCTCCATCGGCTGGAAATCGAGACAACGGAAGACCGCCTCCAACGATTTCCTGAACGCGAGCCGGGCGTTGCCGCTCTGGATCGTACTTGCCTCGTTTCTCTCTGCAAATTGCGGCGCGCTTGAGATCGTTGGGCTCAGCGCAGTCGCCGCTCAATACGGCGTCCAGGCTTTCCATTTCTACCTGATCGGCGCGATTCCTGGAATGGTTGTCTTCGGCGGGATCATGATCCCTGTGTACATGCGCAATCGCATACAGAGCCTTCCCGAGTACCTGGAAAAGCGCTTCGATGCCCGCGTACGCTTGATCAATTCCTGGCTGATTCTGGCCAAACTTGTCTCGGTTGCGGGAGTCGGACTCTACGCCATGGCCAGGGTCTTCGAGGTCGTATTCGGATGGCCTTTTACAAGCGGCGCGTTGGTGATTGCCATCGTTGTACTCGTCTATGTCCTGCTTGGCGGACTACGCGCCGCCATTTACAACGAAGTTTTGCAGCTTGGTATTGTTGTCCTCGGCCTGGCGCCTCTTCTGTTCCTCACAGCAAATAAGCTTCCGCTCGCCGCCACGCGGAGTGGTCCGTATTGGCACCTATGGACCGGCCTGCAGCCAGTCTCTCCGAACGGCTCCATCGACTTGTTCGGAGTCATCTTCGGCCTTGGTTTTGTGTTGAGCTTCAGCTACTGGTGCACTGATTTTGTCCAGGTGCAGCGGACATTGACTGCGCAGACCACTGAGGCCGCGCGCATGGTGCCGTTGCTGGCAGGCTTTGGCAAGCTTGTCTTCGCATTCCTGGTGGTTGTTCCTGCCCTTGCCGCTCCTGCGTTTCTGGCTTCCGGTAAAACCATGCCTTTCGATGAAATCCTGCCGCGGCTGATGGTCGCCTGCTACGGACCTGTCTTGCTATCTCTTGGTTTAACTGCGTTGCTGGCCAGCTTGATGTCCGGCCTGGCAGCCAACGTCTCTGCGTTTTCAGCCGTATGGACAGAAGAAATTTATCGCACCAGCATCCGGCGAGGAGCCAACGAAGCGCACTATCTGCTTGTGGCGCGCATTTCGATTGTGGCGGGCGTGGCATTGAGTACAGCCATTTCCTATGAATGCCTGAACTTCAAGAACCTTATGGAATTTGTGCAGTTGGTCTTCTCCATCTTTGGCGTCCCTTTTTTCGTCGTATTCCTGATCGGGATCTTCACCCGCTGGGCAACATCGTCTGGCGCTCTGGCCGGTTTGGTCAGCGGAACGCTGGTGGCAAGCATCTTTCATCTGCTCGTCGCCACAGGGAGGCTGGTATTCGTCTCTTCGATGAGCGCGAGCTTTCATGCGGCCGTGTACGCATTTTGCGGTTCACTTGCGGGAAGCGTGCTGCTGAGCAGAAGAGCGCAAAGATTGAGCGCCGAAAAACTGGCGCCGCTGGTCTACCGGCCCGGAGCGGAAGTCAGGCCGCGGCGGGCGGCGATTCGGTGGTGGATGCTGGCCTGTCTGCTCCTGGCGCTGTGCGCAGCCTTGAACTACCTATGGCGATAAGCGCATCGCGCGGCGGGGAGGCGCCGTCGATTCGCGAACCAGAAGTGCGCAGGGAATGCGCAGCAGCAGGCCCCGTTTTGTCGCGTTGGCCTTCCGGTAGTCCAGGGCTCGCACGCATGCTTCGGCAAATGTCTTTTGGGAAATGGCTGCCGTGGTCAGCCGTGGATGCATCGCTTCCCCCAGTTGTATGCCGTCAAACCCGATCAGAGACATTTGTGAGGGAACATTGATTCCTCTCGCATGCAACGCGCGCATGGCGCCGAAAGCGGTCAGGTCGTTCGCTGTCAGGATAGCGGTCGGACACTTCTTCTCAAGGAGCAGCGAATTGACAGCGGCTTCTCCGCCGGCGAAGCGGTAATCGCCAAGCCGGGTGAGGTTCTGTTCATAAGTCAGCCCGGCGAAGCTAAGCGCGCTTTGAAAGGCTTTCAGGCGCACGCGCGAAGTGCCGATTTCATTGATTCCACCTATGAAGCTGATGTGGCGATGACCGAGATTCCGCAGATGCATCACCGCTTCACGGTAACCATCCTCGAATTCGATCGACACATCGCAGGTCCCCTTTTCAACCTTGCGGCGATCGACGGTCACAATGGGAATCTTTCGATCGAACAGCGGCTCGATCGCTTTGGTTTCATACTCCGACGCCATCAGGAGAACTCCGTCGACCTGGCGCGTCAGCATGCGGCGCACGGAATTGATCATGGCCGATTCGTGTGACAGAATCGTGGCCAGAAGCATTTCGCGGTGACTTTCGACCAGAACCTTCTCGAATTCGACCAGAAATTCCGGGTAGAAGGGATTCGTCAGGTCGGGGACAACCACGCCGTATGTCTTGCTCCGGCCGTACTTCAGGGTTGATGCAATTGGACTAGGGATAAAATCGAGATCTTTAATAATGCGTCGGACGCGCTCTGCCGTCTCTTCCCTGACCGCCGGTAATCCATTGATCACCCTCGACACCGTGGCGCTGGAAACGCCTGCACGCTGTGCCACCGTGCGTATGTTGAGCCGTGGTCGTTCGGGGCCTGGAGTCATCGCTTCTGCACGTGTCCCGCGCTTTCTCACCAGCCGGCATCCCGAAGTCAAAATCCACGTTCCGGTTCAGCGGCCCCTCGATACCGGCGCTGCGCGCCAGCACCGGAGCTAGACGGTGTTAATTGCTCCTACAGTATTCAAGTTAATCGATTCAGTCAAGCAATCGGCAGACGCGATGTAGTAGCATTTGTCGTTGCCTGAGCTTGTGCGAACCATCTGCACTCAGACCACACGGCTCATAGATTCATTGGAAAGCGAAAAACCATGAACTCATCCGCGACAATTCCGACCAATCCAGGAAGACCACTCCATGTCCTCGCTGTCTTTGCCGCACTGTTCCTGATCGCCGGAGCCGCGCAATCGACCGCGCAAAGCTCGAGCACCGCAACTCCTGAGGCCGCGCTGGATTTCCCCACCGTCCTTTATGGAACCGCTTACTACAGCGAGTACATGCCTTACGATCGGCTGGATCAGGACGTGGCTCTGATGAAGTCTGCGGGCTTGAACGTGGTGCGCATGGGCGAGTCCACGTGGAGCCTCTGGGAACCGGAGGACGGGCAATTTGATTACGCGTGGATGGACCGCGTTGTGGATGCCATGGGGAGGGCAGGCATCAAGGTAATCCTGGGCACGCCTACGTATTCCATTCCAGCCTGGATGGCGCACGAACATCCCGAGATTCTGGCGCAGCGGACGAACACCGACATGCACGGTGGCCCGCCGCTCCAGAACACCTACGGCATGCGTCAGAACATGGATACCGATTCCCCGGCCTACCGTTTCTATGCCGAGCGCCTTATCCGTCACATCGTCGCGCATTACAAGGACAACCCCACCGTCATCGGCTGGCAGATCGACAACGAGACCAGCAGCTACGATGCCGGCAATCCGGATGTGTTCATCGGCTTTCAGCACTATCTCGAAAAGAAGTTCGGCACGCCGGAGGCGCTCAGCAAAGCTTGGTTCCTGAACTATTGGGGCGAGAACCTGCACACATGGGAGGACCTTCCCACGCGCGATGGCGCACAAAGCACCGGCTACAAGCTTGAGTGGACCCGCTGGAGCCAGATGCGCGTCGCGGACTTCCTGCATTGGCAAGCCGGCCTGGTGCGCGAATGCGCATCGCCGCGACAGTTTGTCACCACGGACTTCGGCGGCATGATGCGCCGCGACGTCAATGAGAACGCCGTCGCTTCGTTCCTCGATATTCCCGCCGACAACATCTATCACGGCACGCAGGACCACTACGACGGTTCCACGCAGTCGCTGCAAGGGGATTTCACCCGTTCTCTGAAACACTCGAACTACCTGGTCACCGAGACCAACGCGCAGACCATCGGCTGGAGCTCGGCATTTCAATTCCCACCTTACGACGGCCAGTTGCGCGAAGATGTCTACACGCATCTTTCAAACGGCGCGAATATGGTCGAGTATTGGCACTGGGCGTCGATTGCGGCAAATCAGGAGACCTACTGGAAGGGAATCCTTTCACATGACCTGGAACCGAATCGCGCCTACGCCGAAATGAGCCGCACTGCGCATGAATTGGAAAAGATCGGCCCGCATCTTGTTGGTCTGCAGATTCACTCTCAGGTGGCCATTCTCTATAGCCGCGACTCATTGAATGCCATCGGCTTTATGCCGTTTACTTCCGCGGGACAGCAGTGGGCGGGCGACACGCCGACCGCTGACTATCAATCGCTCCTGCATCAGATTCACAAATCGCTCTACGATCTGAACGTGAACACCGACTTTGTCTTTCCGGATACGAAAGACTTTTCGGCTTACAAGCTATTGATTGTGCCTGCGCTCTACATCTCTGACGATGCGCTGCTCCAACGGATTTCAGACTACGTGAAGAACGGCGGCCATGTACTGATGACCTTCAAGAGCGGATTCGCCAACGAGAACTCCGCTGTGCGCTGGGTGCGCGCGCCGGGCCCCTTGCGTGCTGCCGCGGGCTTCAACTATCAGGAGTTTTCAAACCTGGAGCATCCGCTGCCGCTCAAAGGCGATCCCTTCCACGTTGGCGACGATAACAAAGTTCAATACTGGGCAGAGTTTCTCATGCCGGAACACGCACATGCTGTGGCTTTTTATGATCATCCATTCTTCGGGAAATGGCCGGCAATCACTGAGAACGACTATGGCTCAGGCCGGCTGCTTTACGAGGGCACCTATCTTTCCGATGCGCTACAAACAGCCGTCCTCAAGAGCGAGTTGGAAAAGGCTGGCCTGGCTGGGTCCGATCAGCAACTGCCTGCACACGTGCATGTGCGGCAAGGAGTCAATCGTTTCGGCAAGCTCGTCCACTACTACTTCAACTACTCTTCCGAGAGCGTGAAGGTTCCATACTCCTATGCCGCGGGAACCAGTCTGCTCGATGGCAAGGAGATTGCGAATTCGCAGCAGTTGACCTTGGCTCCCTGGGATCTGTGCATTATCGAAGAGCATGCGCAGCAATCCCCTTCTGGCCATGGAGCGCCGAACTGACGATTCGAGCGACGAAGCCAAGCGGAACACGTACTTCTCCTAAATTGCAAAATAGTGCTTGCGCGAAGCCGTGTATACGGTTACATTGCTTGGGGGGTGTTTTTGCGCATGCGCTTTTTCTTTTTTCTGCGTTCCTGCTCTGTCGCCGCTTTGCTTGCGGCGATCTTGTTTGCCGTTGCTTCCGTTTCGCCCCTGCTTGCTGCAGAGGCTCCCAGACTCGTTCAGCAAGATGGCCGGTACACCCTCATGGTTGACGGCCAGCCGTATCTGATTCTGGGCGGCCAGATTCACAACTCCAGCGCCTGGCCCTCCGAGTTGCCGCAAGTGTGGAAGTCGCTTGCCGATCTGCATGTCAACACCATCGAGGCTCCGGTTTACTGGGAGCAGTTCGAGCCGCAGGAGGGCCACTTCGACTACACCAATGTCGATCAGATTGTCGACGGCGCGCGTGCACACGGTTTGCATGTGGGTC
>JBAUCP010000854.1:0-20936 GCA_049677625.1 Occallatibacter sp.
CGACCGTGTAGATTTGTGGTTTCCCAGGTCTCAAAAGCGAGACCTCCACCCCACTGACCAAGAAACTGTCCGTGGGGACCCCGGACCTGGGGCACCCAAATTCATGGGCACGACTACAAATTCACCAAGTCGCGGTACTAGGGGAACGCGGTATTGAGCTGGTTGTTCCGCCGGACGGCGTTATTCCGTCTGGCCGGGCGCCATGATGCAGATATCGGGCAGATTGCGGTAGCGCTCGGCGTAGTCCATGCCGTAGCCGATGACAAAGAGATTGGGGATGGAGAAGCCCACGTAGTCCGCGTCGATCTTCTCGATGCGCCGCGACGGCTTGTCGAGCAGCGTGGCGATGCGCAGAGTCTTGGGATGGTGCTGAAGAAAGATCTTGCGCAGGTAGGCGAGGGTGAGGCCGGTGTCGAGAATGTCTTCGACGATGAGGACGTTTTTGCCCTCGATGGGCTCGTCGAGGTCCTTGATGAGCTTAACCGCGCCGGAAGAGCGCTGGCCTTTGCCGTAGCTGGTAACGGCCACAAAGTCGAATGTGGCGTCAGCCTGGATGGCCCTGGACAGGTCGGCCAGAAACGGCGCGGCGCCCTTGAGCACGCCGATCATGACCAGCCGCTCGCCGCCCAGGTCACGGGTGATCTGCGCGCCCATTTCGGCCACGCGCTCGGCGATCTGCTGGCGGGAATAAAGGACTTCGAGTCCCTGGTAAGTAGTGGTAGCCATGCAGACAGTATCGCGCGATTTGGCGCCGCCGCGCCTGTGCAAAATCGAGTCTGCAAATGCTGGCGCCCGGCGGGCAATGGCATGAACGCGTTTCAGCGCGAATAAAGGCCTTCGATGCGGCCCTACGGGGCGCAAAAACATGACCGCGTCTCTATCCCAGGCTTCACGTCCGCTGCGGCGGACTTCAGCCTGGGCTATTTTCGAACTTTCCCTCCGGGAAGACGGTCCGCCGCGGTGGAGTCCCTCGATTGAGAGACGAAAGGAAACCACCTCGGCAACGAAAATGTCCCTGCAATTGCCCTGCGGGCGCCGGCCCGGCAATCCCGTTTGGGGGCGCCGCGCGTCTATACTTGTAGAGAGATGTATCCCTTTATTCATATCTGGCACTTGAATCTGCCCACCTTCGGGCTCATGTTGTGGCTGGCGGCCGTGGCCGCGGCTTTGGTGGTGGATCGCGGCTTCCGGCGTGCGTGCATTGACGCCGATGCGGTGGGCATTGTGGCCATCACCGTGGTGGCGGGCATTGTGGGCGCCAAGCTGTGGCACGTGCTGGATACGCCGTCCGATTTTCGCGAGATGGGATGGCGGGTGCTCTACGATTCGGCGGGATTCGCCTGGTATGGCGGGCTGGTCTTCGGCATCTCGGCGCTGGTGTTTCAGGGCTGGTGGGCGAAGATTGGCGGACTGCGAACGCTCGATCTGGCTGCGCCGGCCGCGGCCATCGGCTACGGCATCGGCCGCATCGGCTGCTTTCTTTCGGGCGACGGCTGCTACGGCATTCCGACCAATCTGCCGTGGGGCATGAGCTTTCCCAACGGCATCGATCCGACGGTGGTGCGCGTGCATCCCACGCCGCTCTATGAGATGGCTGCCGGGCTGCTTATAGGCTGGTGGTTGTGGCGGCGCGCGGGCAAGCCGCACGCGACTGGCGCGATTCTTGGCCAGTACCTGGCGCTGAGCGGGCTGGCGCGATTCCTGGTCGAGTTCATCCGGCGCAATCCCAAAGTGCTGTGGGGATTGTCGAATGCGCAACTGGCGAGCGCGGGCGCAGCACTGGCGGGAATCGCGATCATGGTGTGGGCGGCGAAGCGGCCTGCCGAAGCCCCGCAGCCGGTGCGCGCGGCGGTTGAGAAGCCGGCGTAAGTTAGAGCATTTTCGGAATACACGTAGACTTTTTGAGGGCCGTGAAAGGTGGCTTTTACTCTCACCCCACAAACGAGGACCTGTTTGCGGGGACCCCGAGGATGAAAAAGCCACTTGAGTGCGTGCTTTCGGTCTGCAGCAATTCCGAAAATGCTATAGTCTCGTCCGATTCGCCGGGTGCATTTCTGGCGCGCAGCGATTTTCAGCGATAACAATTTGGGTGTTGCCAGGGATTTGTGTCGCCCTACGGGGCCGTATTTTCAATTGCGGATGCATTCCCAGGGGTGCGTCCGCCACGGCGGACTGCCCCTGGGCTATTCTCGCCCTGTCCCTCCGGGACGATTGCCCGGGGTTTGAAGGGCAGATGCCACGTGGCACGCAGGCGCTTGTGTCGTATTCAAAGTTCTAAAAGGTAAAGTCGGCCTGAAAGCTGATGGCGCGATTGCCGGGGGTGGGATTGGCGAACGGCCCCACGGCGAGCGACTGCGACTTGTTGAACAGCGGCGAAAGCAGAACTCCGTTGGGCGCGCCCAGGTTCACGTCGTTGAAGAGATTGGCGGCGCTGGCCACAAAGGTCAGGTTGTAGCGGCGCGGAGCGGTCTCATTCAACTGCACGCCCGCGCTGCCGCCGCTCAGGCCGCGGCCGCTTACGCTGTTTCCGTTCGCGGAGTAGGTGGCGCTCTCGGCGGCGGTTTTAATTCTCGGGCCTACGCCGATCACCTTGCTGATGCGCACGTGGTAGACCACGTTCGCCGGCCCTGTTCCAATGCCGTAGGGAATCACTCTTTCGCCCTTGCCCGCCGGGTTGGTGTCGAGGCAGCCGTATTGCGTGGTGACTACGCCGGCTGCGCCGCACTGGCCGTAGGTGGGCCGTGCGTTGAATTGCCGGTTCTCGGTGAGGTCGCTGCCGATGGTGATGTTGTAGGGCGTGCCGGACTGCGCGATCAGCAGCGATCCGAAGACGATGCCGAAGGGGCCGGTGTAGCTGTCGAGGAGCACAAACCGCTGCCGGTAGCCAAAGCTGGCGCGGCCATAGTCGAGCCCCGGGTCCTGCGCGACGGATGGAACGTAGGTGGCGTCCTGCGTATCGCTCCGGGCCTGGTTGAGCAGATAGGTGGCGTTGATGTTGATTTGTTTGAGGCGGGCGCTGGCGGTAAAGATCAACTGGCTCTGCCGGTAGAAGCCGCCCGACTGAAACTGGTAGTTGTACATGGGCGGCGTGGGGCTGGCGGGCGTGTACGTGGCCAGGTCAAACGCGGGCGCGTTCACGTTGTTCATCAGATACTGGTGCACGCCCTGCGTGTAGAGATAGGTGAGATTCGCCGTGATCCTGGCGGTGATCTGGCGGTCGACCCCGACTCCGGTTTGCATGTCGAGAGCCGCGTGAAAATGCGGATCGATGGACTGGTAGGTGGGAACGGATGCCGCGGCAGAGGCCAGCAGCGACGGGGGAATGGAAGCCGGTGCGGTGGAGTTGAATTGATTGTCCGGAAAGACTGCGTTCGGACTGGCGACCACATAGCCCACTGCATTGATGAGATTGTTGTGGATCACCTCGTCGACGTAGGGGGTTCCGGAGTCGGCGCTGAAGGAGTTGGGCACCGTGAACCGGTTGTAGAACCATCCATAGCCGGCGCGGATCACGGTCTTTGCGGGAGCCGTGCCGGAGTGCTTCGGGCTCCACGCAACGGCCAGCCGCGGGGCCCAGTCGAGGCGATCGTGGATGCGATTCTGGCCCTCCAGGCGAAGGCCCGCGCTCATCATGAAGTTCGGCTTCCAGCGCCAGTCGTCCTGAAAGAAGAATGCGCCGTCAAAGAGCAGCACGTTTACCTGCGGATGGTAGACGACGTTGGCCGAATACTGGTCGGGTTGATTGGCCTGATAGTTGGCGATGGAGTCGAAGGTGTAGGTTCCATTCTGGCCTGAGTTGGTGTAGCTGGTGTCGTCGTAGAGCCGCAGCCGCGTGCCGAAGCGCAAGGTGTGCGCGCCGGAGACGGCCGTGGAATAGTTCTGCAGCTCGAAGTTGTTTTGCATGTCGCGCTCGGCGCCGCCGCTGCTGCCTCCGCTCGAGAACGCGCCCTGCACGGTGACGGCGGGCAGAGGGCTTTGAGGCACCACATCGTTGTAGATGCGGCTCCACTGGAAGTGGGTTTCGTTGACGAAGTGCGCGTTGACAAGGAAGGTATCGCCAAGCTGCAGCGCGTTCTCTTCGCTGATGACGCTGCTGGCCTGCGAAGACAGGCTGAGCGCGCCCACGCCCACGCCTGTCTGATTGGTGCGGTAAAAGGAGTCGCGGATGGTTGCCGTATTGCGGCTGCCGAGCTGAAAGTCGAAGCGCGGGTTGATCGAGAGATAAGTAATGGGCGTGGGAACGGCCTGGTGGATGCTCGCGCTCGTATCCTCCGGGTTGATGGCGTCAACCATCGCCTGGTTTTGCCGGATGATGCGAAAGCCGCTGAAGAAGTAGGATGCGTTCTTCGAGAGCGGCCCCGCGACATTGCCGACGATGGTGTACTGGTAATAGCTGGGCTGGTCAGAGACGAGCGGGTTGGCGGTGTTGATGCCGGAGCTGGCGCCGCCGCTGGAGACGCTGCCCTGGAATTTTTCCGAGCCGGGCTTGGTGATGATTTCGAGGCGTCCGTAACCGATGCGGTCGAACTCCGCCGAGAAGGGATTCTGATTGACGCGGATCTCGAGGATGGAGGATTTTGGCGGGAGCCGGCCGCCGGCGAAGCCGTCAATGTAAATCTCGCCGCCGCTGGGGCCCGCGGCCGGACCGGCGAGCGCCTGCAATTCTTCGCTCAGTTCGTTGGGATCGTCAGAGAGCGCGTTCAGGGCGCTGCCTCGGATGATTGTCGCGTTGGCATTCTGGTCGGAGTTGATGCCGACTCCCTGGTTCTCGCCCGCGACGGTCACATTCTGCTGCTCGACGGCAATCGAAAGAGGCAGATTCAGTTCCTTTGTCTGGCCGGCGACGATGGCGACGTCTCGAATGGTGAGCGGCGCGAAGCCTTTTGCCGTGACGGACAGCGCGTAGACGCCGGGGGCAAGCGCGCGGAACGCGTAGCGGCCGTCCGCGCCGGATTTCGCATGCAGGGTTTGTCCGGCGCCCGCGAGTGCGATCTGCGCACCGGGAATGGCTGCGGCGCTCGGATCGAGCACTGTACCGGCTAATGCGGCCGACTGGGCTGCGGCCATCTGCACCAGGAGCACAGAAAGGAGCAGCGCAAGGGGGCCCAGCGGTCGCAGCTTGAAAGTCATGATTTCCTGTTTGCGCCAGCAGTTGTCGGCAGGCTCAAAGCCAAAGGGTTGCTCTCAAACGGCCGCCGCGCAGAGTGGCACGGCCTTCTCGCAACCACGCCAGGAACTCGCAGAACCAGGAAGATGCCGCAGTGAAAGTGCTTTTGCCGCCTGAGGAAGAAGTCTGCCTGCATCCGGGGCTTGAGGCAGAAAACAATCGCAGCTTTATTGAGAAGTTTCTCACGTCAGCCGGGAACTCTGAAAGCAAAATCCGGCGCGAAGCGGAACGCCATTCCAGCTAGAGCCGCGACCGTGTAGATTTGTGGTTTCCCAGGTCTCCAAAGCGAGACCTGGGGCACCCAAGATCATGGGTACGATTACAAAATCACCAGGTCACGATACTAGAGGCGCTTGATAAAGGCCAGCGCTTCAGCCAGTTGTGGAAAACGCGCTTCCTCGGCCTTGAATTCCTGGGAGTGGACGCAGCGGCGCAGGCCGCGCATCCGCACCGGGTGCTTCAGATGCAGCATCTCGTGGTAGAGCAGGTACTCGATGGCGTAGCGCGGGCTCGATGGCCGGTCGAAGACGCGGCTGACGACGATGGTGTTGTGCGCGGCGTCATAGTGGCCCAGCGAACGCTTGGCGTGGTGCTCGCTCCAGGTGAGCTCGGGACGGCCCATCAGGCCGCCGAAGAAGCGCATGTTGAGCGAGTCGAAGACCTCTTCAAGGTTGTAGTAGCGGCCCTCGGGACCGAAGTAGCGCTTGGTTCCGCGCGCGTGGCGGATGAGCTCTGCCTGGCGGGTTACAGAAGCGCTGGTGCAGAAGCGCTTGTAGCGCAGGTTGTGGGTTGCGTCGATGGGCTTTTTGTAGAGCTTGGCCAGCAGAATATGGGCGATGGCGCGGATGACGCTGTCCGGCGCGCCCTCCAGCAGGTCAGAGAGGCTGACCAGAATCTGCCCTTCGCGCAGGCGGATGCGGGTGTTCAGCGAGGTAAACCGGCGGAAGCGCACCTGCATGGGCGGCATGGGCGCCCGCGGCCTCAGCGCCCGGTACTCCTGCTCAAAGATCTGGACAAAATCCGTGGTCACCAAGATGGAGGATAGCAGGATCAGGGGTCAGGGAACAGGGAACAGGGAACAGGGAACAGGGAATAGGGATTAGGGAAAAACCCTGGGTGGGATCGCACTGCCACCAACTTGCACCAACCCATCTCCAATAAGGAACTAACCTCGCATTGATCCCTGAAACCTGACCCCTGATCCCTGACGCCTGCGCTCACTTTGGCTCGTAGCGATCCTGACCCTTCTCGTCTTTGTGGAGATCGAAGTAGGCGGTCTGGTCTGCCGTGAGCTGTTTGGCCTGGCCGGCGAGGTCATTGCTGCTCTCAGTTGCGTCCCGGAGGGAGATTTCAAAGCCGGGCTCGGTGGGCAGGCCCTTGAGCAGCGCCTGCCAGCGCTCGATGCTTTCGTTCAAGGGTTTGAGGCTCTTGCGGATATCGGCCTTGCGATCGGAGTAAATGTCGAGGTTGTCGCCCAACTCGTCCAAGAGCGCGGCGAAGTTCTGCAGTTCATCGTCGATCCGGCTGCTGCGCGCCGAGGTGTGAGCGCGTGGGATGAGCCCCTTGATGGTGTCGGCGCGCTCGTTGAGGAATTTGACGTAGAGGTCGACGCGAGCGACCGGATCGATTCCGGCCTCGGCAATCTGCTCCTGTTGCGCGTCGGTGAGAGGCTCGGGCTTTGCGCGCTGCGCGGTGAGCGGCGCAGCTATCAGAAGGGCGAGCAGAGTCGCAGTGAGAGTACGCATGGCAAACATTCAGCGCTCTTATTCAAGCACAGTCCTCATGCGGGGTCCAGCGGGAGGGCGCACGCCGCCCTACTTGTGGAAGACCTCCAACATGGCCTCGTTTTGAGCGTGGTTCACCTGGGCCAGAGTCTCCTGTACCAGCGGGCGGTCCTCATAGCTGCTGGCGTGGAGCATCTCGTTCAGGCGAAAGGCAGTGTGGTTGAGCAGGATTTCGGTGTTCTTGAGCCGTTTGTCGTTGTTGGCCAGCGAGAGATGGATCTTCTGCGCCATCAACTGGATCTTCTTGAGCAGGCCGTTGGCCACATCCACGTTGCCGGCCGCATATTGCTTGAGGCTCAACTCGGTCATCTGGTGAACCAGCTCGGCATAGAGAAAACACTGCTCGCGCGGCTGCGCCTGGCTGGCGCGCACCTCAAGCGCATCGATCGTCTGCTGATCAGGGGGATTGCCGTCGATGGAGGACGCACACACCGGTGCTGCGGCGAAACTCAGTGTCAGAAGCCCGGCCATCAGAACCAACGTTCTCATGATGGACCTCCCTGCGGTCTAACCCCAAGGTGTGAACAATAGTAGGCCCATCCCAGGGGAAACTGCAAGGGATAAGATGCCGGCTTTGAGCCGAAGGGCCGCAGGGCGGCACATTTTTTTTCAGATCGGGTTCAGTGCCGGACTATTTTTTGAGAATCTCCAGCCGTTGCTTCGCCTGCCACTCTTCATTGGGGAATTTGCCGGCAGCGGCGTCAAGGAAGTGCTGGTAGTAGGCGATAGCCTGCTGCTTTTCCTGCAGTTTGTCGTAGGAGATGGCCCACAGGAAGTATGTGGAGGCGTTTTCGGGCGCGAACTGGGAGCGCATGGTGAGCGCATGCAGGGTGGTGCCGGGGCGTTCCATGCGCGAGGCCGCAAAGGCCAGGCCGCTCCAGCCGTCGATGCTGGCCGGGTCGACCTTGGTGGCTTCGTCGAAGGCGGCGTAGGCATCCACGTAGCGGAGCTGGCGAACCAGATTCTGCCCGTGCGCGACCAGCAACTCCGTCTCGCGCGGGTTGGCCGCCAGCAGCTCGACATAGAGCTTGTCGGAGCCGGCGTAGTCTCCGGCGTCGGCCAGCACGGAGGCGAGCATGCGGGTTACGGCGGGGTCGCCGGGGTGGGCTTCGTGGAGCTTCTGGAGCAGCGGCAGGGCCTCGGCCTTGTCCTGCGCGGCCAGCGTGGTGACAAGCTGCGCGGTGAGGACGGGATCGTCCGGGAACTGGGCCAGCGCCGCGCGCAGCATGGTCTCGGCCTCAGGGTATTGCTTGCGGGCGAGCAACAGGTGGGCCAGGCCGGTGGTGGCGGGCTGGGATTTGGGGTCCTCGGCCAGGACGCGGCGATAGGCGTCCTCCGCGGCGTCGTATTGGCCGGCGTCTTCAGCCAGACTTGCGGCCAGCAGCGTGTCGTCTTCGGTCTCCGGCGAGATCTTGAGGGCTTCAATCAGGTCGTTGGAGGCCGCTGTGGGGTCGGTATCTCCTGGCTTGGGACGGTCAATCTGCGCCAGAGCACGCCAGGCGCGGGCCTTCAGCGCGGGGCCGGCCGTGCCGGGATCGAGCGTGGTGGCGGCGGCCAGCTCCGGGCGGGCCTCATCCGGCTTGCCCTGGCGGGCCAGCAGCAGGCCCAATGAGAGATGCGCCTCAAAGGAATTCGGATCGGCTGCGATGGCGCGGCGGTAGAAGCCGGCGGCATCGTCCAGCCGGCCCTGCGCGTCGGCCACATATCCCAGGTCAAAGAGCGCACGCGCGTCATCGGGATGGGTGGTTACCCACGGGTCGAGCTTGGCTTCGGCGGATTTCCAGTCTGAGCTGGCGATGGCGGCTTCAGCCGCTGTGACCTGAGCGGAGATAGGCTGGGGAGCTTCCGCCGCAGGCTGAGGGTCCGGAGGGATTGCACCTGCTGTTGAAGAGGATTCCTGGGCAAAGCCAGTGCCTGTGCCCAAGAAAACAGTAAGTAACAGAAACGAAAGGCCAGCGCGCAACACAAAAATCCTCAGTAACCAGTTTACCCGGATTGACGTGATGCGAACGAGTTACTCGGGATTGGCGTGAAACGCTTCAGCTTCTTCGCACACAATTCATCGGATGGTATGTATGGAAAGGGGTCATCTGATCCCATGAACCTGAAATTACAAATTCGGTGCATTTAGCTGCATTCCATATAGCGTAGCAATCGACTTTGGGCTCCCACTGCAATCGAATGGAGGCACTTCATGAGCGTTCTTTACGAGCGGCGGGATTATCGGAGTGAACATATGACATTTGTTTCGATGCAACACATACCTTTGACCAGTGCGTATCTTTGCCAGGACTGCAACTGCGTGGGCAACTGCGCCGTGCAGTGCCCGGCCTGCGCTTCTGAGGCTCTCATGGGGCTGGCAGGAGTGCTGGACCGGAAGGTAGAGGATCGCGTGCAAGTGAGCTATGCGCGGATGTCTGCGCTGGCGGCATAAGGAATTCCAACGGAACATACGAACGGGATGCGCCCCGGCGCTTTCTCATGAAAGCACTTTAGTTCGAGGGGAAGAGGATGGGACGCACGCGTTCGCGGAGACGCTCTACCTCGCTTGAATTGTGTCGGAGAAGAGCGTGATCCCAAACCGTGTCTGTTCCTTCGCGGCAGTCCTTTGCTAATGCCTTTCCAATTTCTTCCAGAGAGCCACCAAGGCTTTGTCTCAGATCTTCCGGGTTGGTCAGGGCGCCCAAGATAAACACCCTCCCTGCCAGATGTGCTGGAATCCTGGACTTTGCTTGGGTCAGCCGACCTTCCTGACCGTCGAAGTCTATAAGCAGCACCATGAATCTGCCGGGCCAACTTTCCATTCCGAAGATGTAGTCCGTTTCAAAACTGTCCAACACTCTGGTCCAGCCGCCAGCTTCTTCGAGAACCTGGATTCTTCGGGTGTGCAAGGACTCGTCCAGCACGAATCCATTTGCAATCTGGCGGTCGGCATCGTCCTCTGGAAGAACCAGAATGTGCGGGAGGTAGTTGTTGGGAGCCATCGCTAAAGGTCGCCCCGAACGATTGCGCCGACGAGGTCTCCTTTGATTTGGAGTTCGCTGAGCTGGCGCACGGTTGTTGGTTCTAGATGGCTGCTCCTCTGGAGAACGAGCGTGTTCTCATCGGAAAACCTGCGGATTGTTTCAGGATTGTGCGACGTCGCGACGAATTGACCACCTAACTCGAATGCTTTGCGGAGGGCTGTCACAAAATAACCAACCTCATCTAAGGCGAGGTAGTTGTCGGGCTCATCCCAGAAGCAGAGGACCGGTCCATTCGCTAAATTTGCGGCGAAAACGAGAGCGCATATCATGAAGCATTTCTCTCCATCCGATAAATCCGCAAAAGGCAGGGTCAGGGTACCTTGGTCGGTTGAGAAATCCACAGTTAGACTTCTAGAGTCCGCGCCAACCAACGGATTCTTGATGTCTTTGAGGTCGGACATTACCTGCTTCAGGTACTCGTCAATCCTCGTATATGCAGAAGGAGCGAGCGCCAGAAGCCCCGTAAACCAAGCGCCAAAATCGGAGACTTCGGGATTGGGTTGAAGCGTTTCCTGTTCGGAGTTTCCTGAGATCAGCCTAGGAATCGGACGAAGGATCAGCATCTGCGCAAGCCACTGCTTGAAGAGGAATAAGGGGTCCGTTGCAGATTGCTGTTGAACGATTGGCAACGCAACCAAATGCCAGTCAATGAGGAACTTCGCCTCCGTTGTTTTCCCCTGGCGAGAGAGTGTGACTTGAGCCAAATCCCTTGTGTAGATAGGCTTCCCGTCAAACATCAGTTTTTCTTCAAGGACCCGCATCTCCCGATAGCCCTCATGAAGCTCAAAGGCCACTGTGTATCCGTAGATCTTTTTTCCCAGCTCTACCTCGATCTCAAATCGCATCGGCACATTCGTATGGTTCCGGGTGCAATCCTTCGGCTTGACCAATTCGCCGACGCGATTGGTACCCCTCGCGATCTTCTGCAATATCTCCAGAGCTAAGCCAACTGTGCTCTTTCCGGCCCCATTCCTGCCAATTAGCAGTGCAGATGGCTTGCCGGAGATGGGCAGGTCGAAGTTCTGTAAGCAGCGGAAGTTATGGACATACAGGCGGCGGATCACAGAAGCATGATACACGGTACAACCGGAGTACCGAAGCAGGAATGTGGGATGAGCGGGAGCTACTATGCTCGTTCTTCGGCGCGCTCTATAATAAAGAATGGCCGGTTGCGCCCTGAGCCTTCCAGAGGCCGCAGTGACGCTGCCGGAGGAATTCTTTCCGGTGCCATTCCTTTGAACGACGCCATCATTATCCGCGGTGCGCGGACCCATAATCTGAAGAACATCTCCTGCGAGATTCCGCACGGGAAGCTGACGGTGGTCAGCGGCGTGTCGGGATCGGGCAAGAGCTCGCTGGCCTTCGACACCATCTACGCCGAGGGGCAGCGGCGCTATGTCGAGTCGCTTTCAGCCTACGCGCGGCAGTTTCTGGAGCGGATCGAGAAGCCGGATGTGGACGAGATCGACGGGCTGGCTCCGGCGATCGCCATCAAGCAGAAGAACACCACGCGCAACCCGCGCTCGACCGTGGCCACGGCGACGGAGATCTACGACTATCTGCGCCTGCTCTATGCGCGCTGCGGCACGGTGCACTGCATCCACTGCGACGGCCTGGTGAAGCGCGACTCAGTGGACGAGGCCGCGGAGACAATTCTCGCGCTGGGCGAGGGAACGCGGCTGAATGTGCTGTTTCCGGTGATCACGGCGGCGCTTGCGCCGGAGGCCGACGGTTCGGCAGCGGCCAAGACGCCAAAGTCACCAGGGCGCGCGGCAAAGGCCGGCGCAAAGGCGAAGCAGGCGAGCGATTCTCCGCACACGGAGACGCTGAAGGCGCGGCTGGCCGAGCTGCGCGGCGGCGGATTCAACCGCTTGTGGCAGCAGGGCAGGATCTTCGAGTTCTCCACCCCCGAGTCGCTGCTCGATCTCGACTTCACGCTTCCGGTGTTTGTCCTTCTGGACCGCGTGGCGGTGAGCGCCGAGAATCGTCCGCGCATTGTGGACGCGATCGAGACCGCGTACCGCGAGGGCGGAGAAGCCATCTTTGAAGAAGCGCCGCGCGACGAAACGGCCGAACGTCGGCGGCTGCGCTTCAGCGGCGCATACGAGTGCACAAACTGCCACAGGCCCGGCCGCGAACCGGAGCCGCGGCTGTTCAGCTTCAACAATCCCTTCGGCGCGTGCCCGCGCTGCCAGGGGTTTGGCAATACGGTCGATTACGATCTGAACCTCATTATTCCCGACAAGGGGCTGAGTCTGAACGGCGGCGCAATCGATCCCTGGAACCGGCCCAAGTACCGGCCCTGGTTCACCGATCTGCGCAAGCGCGCAGGGGAGCTGGGCATTCTGCTCGATGTGCCCTGGCGCGATCTGCCGGAGCCGGTGCAGGAGATTGTTCTGCGCGGCAAGGGCGGCTACGAAGGCGTGTATGGATTCTTTGCGCAGATGGACCGCAAGAAGTACAAGCTGCACGTGCGCGTGATGCTGAGCAAATATCGCGGCTATGCGGAGTGCCCCGATTGCCGCGGCCAGCGGTTGCGCGCGGAAGCACGCTCGGTGCGCATCGGAGACGGAAGCGATCGCGGCAAGAACATCTGCCAGGCGGCTGCGCTCACCATCGCGCAGGCCAGGCAGTTCTTTGACGCGCTCAAGCTCTCGCCGATGCAGGAAGAGATTGCCGGGCCGATTCTGCACGAGGTGCGGCAGCGCTTGAGCTTTCTGGATGCCGTTGGTCTTGAATACCTGACGCTCGACCGGCTGGCTTCCACGCTCTCCGGCGGCGAGGCGCAGCGGATTCAACTGGCCACTTCGCTGGGCTCGCGGCTGGTAGGCGCGCTCTACGTGCTCGACGAGCCTTCGATCGGCCTGCACACGCGCGACACAGCGCGGCTGGTGCGCATTCTTGAGGAGTTGCGCGACCTGGGCAACACGATTCTGGTTGTGGAGCACGATGCGGACGTTTTGCGCGCGGCCGATCATTTGCTCGACCTGGGCCCCGGCGCGGGCGAGTTCGGCGGCAAGCTGCTCGCGGAGGGCGTGCTGGCCGAGATTGAAGCAAATCCCAACTCGCTCACCGGCCGTTATCTCTCCGGCAAGATCTCGATTCCGGTGCCTACGCGGCGTCGCGCGCCGGGCCGCGAGAAGCTGGTGTTGCGCGGGGCGCGCGCCAACAATCTGCGCGGCCTGGATGTGGAGATTCCGCTGGGGCTGCTGGTGGCGATTACCGGCGTGTCGGGCTCGGGCAAATCCACGCTGGTGCACCAGGTGCTGTATCGAGCGATAGCGCGCGCACTGGGCCAGAGCGACGGCAACGATCCGTCAGGCGCGTTTGCATCGCTGAGCGGCGTGGAGCGGCTCAACGACGTGGTGCTGGTGGATCAGACGCCCATCGGCCGCACGCCGCGCTCGAACCCTGTGACTTATATCAAGGGATTCGACCTGATCCGCGAGCTCTTTGCCGCGCAGCCTGAGGCCAAGCGGCTCTCGCTCACGCCGGGGCATTTTTCCTTCAACGTACCCGGAGGCCGCTGCAACACCTGCGAGGGCGACGGCACGGTCACGGTCGAGATGCAGTTCCTGGCCGATGTGGAGCTGCCCTGCGAGGAGTGCAACGGCACGCGCTACCAGGCGAAGATTCTCGACGTGCAGTACAAGGGCAAGAATATTCACAACGTGCTGCAGATGACGGTCAAAGAAGCGCTGCGTTTCTTCACCGGCCAGACCAAGCTGCTGGAAAAACTTGCGGTGCTGGACGAGATCGGACTCGGTTATCTGCGCCTGGGGCAGTCGGCCACTACGCTCTCAGGCGGCGAGGCGCAGCGGGTAAAGTTGGCCGCGCACCTGGCGTCAGTGCGCTCGGCCAACGCCACGGCCAAGCCCTCGCAGGCGAGCCGCGTGCTCTACATCCTCGACGAGCCCACCACCGGCCTGCACTTCGACGACGTTTCGAAGCTGCTCACTGCTTTCCGCAAGCTCATTGACGGCGGCGGATCGCTCATCGTCATCGAGCATAATCTTGACGTAATCAAGAGCGCCGACTGGGTGATCGATCTGGGCCCGGAGGGCGGTGACGGTGGCGGCAAGATTGTGGCCGAAGGCACGCCGGAAGAGATTGCCGGCAATCTGCATTCGCATACCGGCAAGTGGCTGGCGCGGGTGCTCTAGTACCGCGACCGTGTAGATTTGTGGTTTCCCAGGTCTCAAAAGCGAGACCTGGGGCACCCACGATCATGGGTACGATTACAAGATCACCAGGTCTCGATACCAGGTGGTTCGGAAAACTTGAGGCGTTTCGCCGCGATTTGCCATTTTGCACACCGATTGGGTAGAAAGGGTGGAGCGATCAGGCGCGGCGTTCGGGAGCGCTACCGGAAACGTATACGGTTTCCCGCCGCTCGCCGCACCTGAGGAGGAAATTCCACTTTGAGCATCTCTGTTGGGCCCGTCGGGCAAAATAAACAGGCATCGGCAAACAGCGAAGACCTCGAAGCTCCGCTGATTCCAGCGGGGCGGATGGTCCCATTCATCCTGGTCACCGCGCTCTTCTTCCTCTGGGGCGTTCCCAACAACTTCAACGACATTCTCATCCGCCAGTTCATGAAGTCGTTCGAGATCAACCGGCTTCAGGCGGGCCTGGTGCAGTCGGCGTTTTATCTCGGCTACTTTCTGCTCGCCATGCCCGCGGCGCAGTTTATGCGCCGCGCCGGATACAAGGCCGGCATCCTCGTCGGCCTGTGCCTTTACGGCGCGGGCTGCCTGCTCTTCTGGCCGGCGGCGCTCATCGGGCAGTACTGGTCCTTCCTCACTGCTCTGTTCATCATCGCCAGCGGCCTCGCATTTCTTGAGACCGCAGCCAGCCCCTTTACGTTGCAGGTGGGCGATCCGCGCAGCGCCGCCCGGCGTCTGAACTTTGCGCAGGCATTCAATCCGCTGGGCAGCATCTCCGCCGTGCTGGTCGGCAGCCGCTTCATCTTCTCCGGCATCGAACTCACGCCCGCCCAGGCCGCCGTGATGAAAGCCGCGGGAAGCTACCAGGCCTATCTGCGTTCCGAAACATTGCGCGTCGTGGTGCCGTACCTCGTGCTGGGAGCAATCGTTCTGTTCTGGGCCATCCTCATCGCCCGCACGCCGTTCCCGCACACCGGCCTCGACTTTTCACACGACACGCTGGCCCACGATCACTCCAAGCCGTTGCGCAAGCGCAAGCACTTCGTCTTTGCCGTTGTTGCGCAGTTCCTTTACGTCGGCGCGCAGGTCAGCACGTGGAGCTACATGATTCCCTACGTGATTTCCGCAACCGGCGTGGGCGAGCGCGAAGCGGGCTACTGGCTTACCGGAGCGCTCGTGGCCTTCACCGCAGGCCGGTTCTTCTCCGCATGGCTGCTGAGTTTTGTCTCCGCTCCCAACCTGCTCGGTGTCTACTCGGTGCTTAATACGGCTATCTGCATGGTGGCGGTGCTCAAGCCGGGATGGCTCGGCGTGGGCTCGCTGGTCATGGTCAGCTTTCTCATGTCCACGATGTTCCCCTCAATCTTCGCGCTGGGCACCAAGGGGCTCGGTACGCGCACCAAGACCGGTTCGGCGCTGATCGTGATGGCGATTATCGGTGGGGCCCTCATCACCCTGGTTATGGGCAGGGTGGCCGATCGCGTCAGCGTTGCCGCCAGCTATCTGGTGCCGGCAGCGTGCTTTGTTGGCATTGCGCTCTACGCATGGCTCGGATCGGAGTCCGATCCCGAGGAGATCGCGTCAGGGATCGCATCAGGGGAAGCTCCAGCCGCCGGCTGAGCTTTACTCTGCCACCACCGGATTGGTCAGCGATCCAAGCCCTTCGATGGTGACGGTCACGTTGTCGCCGGGCTTGAGCCAGCGCTGGGGCGTGCGGCCCATGCCCACGCCGCCGGGCGTGCCGGTGGAGACTACATCACCAGGCAGTAACTGCGTGACGGACGAGATGTACTCGATCAGGTCGGGAACCCTGAAGACCAGCTCGCGGGTGTTGGAGTTCTGCAGGACCTCGCCGTTGATGGAGAGGCCGATTGCGAGCTCGTGCGGGTCTGCGATCTCGTCAGTGGTAACGATGGCCGGGCCCATGGGGCAGAAGCTGGGGAAGCTCTTGCCGAGCGACCACTGCGAGGTGGCAAGCTGCACGTCGCGGGCGCTCACGTCGTTGACGATGGTGAAGCCGTACACATGCTCGCGCCATGCGGAGCCGGGAATCCGGTAGCCGCCCTTGCCGATGACGAAGGCCAGTTCAGCCTCGTAGTCGGGCTGGGTGGAGTTGCTGGGCAGCACAATGTCTTCGCCGGGACCGACGATTGCGGTGGTCATCTTGAAGAAGACCACCGGAACCTTGGGGAGGGCCATCTTCGACTCCGCGGCGTGGTCACGATAGTTGAGGCCGATGGCGAAGACGCGCGGGGGATTGGCAAGAGGCGCGTGCAGCCGCACTTCGCTGAGCTTATAGCCGGGATAGGCGCCGGGCTTATCGATTGCCGCGACTCCGGCGCCGATAACGGCCAGAGCATCGGCGTAGCCGGCTGCGGTCAGGTCGACGACCAGGTTGCCTTCTTCAAGCAGCGCGCCGGGGCGAACCTTACCATCGGCGGTTGAAAACGATACGAGCTTCATCAAAATTCTCCGATCGATAGAAGAGTGAATTACGAAAAGAATGAATTACGCGGCCGTCCAGCCGCCGTCGATGGTGAGCAGCGAGCCGCTGACGAATGCGGCCTCGTCCGAGGCAAGATAGCGTACGGAGGAAGCAATCTCTTCGGGCCGTCCGAGGCGTCCGACGGGCTGCCGCGCGCGCAGTTGGGCGCGTGTCTCTTCCTTGCTGTCCTTGTGAAACCTTTCGAGATACCCCTCGACAAACGGCGTTTGCACCGTGCCGGGGCAGACGGCGTTTACGCGCAGCGTCTTCGGGTACTCGACGGCCAACTGCCGCGTCATGGCGATTACCGCGCCCTTGCTGGTGCAGTAGGCGAAGCGCTGCTTGATGCCTACCAGCCCCGAGACCGACGCAATATTGACGATGGCGCCGACGGCCTCGTGATTCTGAGCGGCGGCGAGCAGCAGCGGTAAGAAGACGCGCGTGACGAGATAGACCGAGCGCACATTCACATTCATGAGCCGGTCGAAATCTTCGGGCTCCGTGGCTTCAATCGATCCAACGTGGCCGATGCCGGCGTTGTTGACAAGAATGTCAAGCCGGTCAAGCTGCGCGGCTGCTGCTTGAATCGATTCCGGACTGGTCACGTCCAGATGGAGTGCTTTAGCAGAGCCGACCGAGGCAGCCAGCGCTTCGGCAGCGGCGAGGTTGATGTCGGCGATCCAGACGAAGGCGCCTGCGCGCGCAAGCTCCTTTACCGTGGCTTCGCCAATGCCGCTGGCGCCGCCGGTGACGAGCGCGTGACGGCCGTCGAGGCGGAAGGATTGAGATGGAGACGATTCGGTCATAACAGGGTGTTTGGGAAGCCGTTCGATGGAGTTGCGTAAATTGTGGCGAGAGGTGTACGTGTTTTCACCCGCAGCTCTTCCGCACATCGGCCAGCACCTTCAAATAAGCACGGGCCGTTTCGGTGATTGTTTCAGGCTTGCCCGCATCCACCGCGGCAAGATTCACCAGATCGCTGCCCACGCCGAGTGCACGCGCGCCGGCGCGCAGAAAGCCCTCTGCTGTTTGCAGCGTGACGCCGCCGGTGGGAATCACCTTGAGATGCGGAAACGGAGCCAGCAGCGCCTTCAGGTAGCTTGAGCCACCGACAGCAGAGCAGGGAAAGATCTTCACATAATCCGCGCCTTCGTTCCATGCGGTGATGGCCTCAGTGGGCGTGAGCGCGCCGGGGCAGGAAATTTTGTTGTTGGCCTTGGTTGTCTTGATGACTTCGGGATGCAGGCTCGGGCTCACGACGAACTCCGCGCCGGCGTCGATGGTGGCTTGCGCCTGCTCCGCCGTGGTCACGGTTCCGGAGCCAAGCAAGAGCTTCGCTCCGTATTCTTTGTTGAGTAGTTTGAGTAAGTCTACGGCGCCGGGCACGGTCATGGTGACTTCAACGACGGTGATGCCGCCCGCAACCATGGCTTCAACCACGGCGCGGCCCTGTGCGATGCTTTTGGCACGCAGAACGGGAATCAGTCCGACGCGCTCGATGGTTTGCTGCGTAGTTTCCTGCATTTCATCCTCTTCTCTTGCAATGCGGCTCATCGCGCGATGCGCGCGGAGCCTCCTTTGATGAGGCGTTCAACTTCAGCCAGCGTGGCCATGCTGGTGTCACCGGGCGTGGTCATGGCCAGCGCGCCGTGGGCCACGCCGCACTTGAGCGCCCAGTCGATGCCTTTGCCGGCCAGCAATCCGTAGATGAGCCCCGAGGCGAAGCTGTCGCCGCCGCCCACGCGGTCCAGAATGTCGATATCGCGCTGCGGCACGTGCACAATGTTGTTTTCGTAGAGGGCGATTGCGCCCCAGGCATTGCGGCTGGCGGTGTGCGCGGTGCGCAGTGTGCTGGCGATGAGCTTCAGATTCGGATAGGCTGCGGCAACCTCGCGCAACATCTCTTCGTAGCTGGCGATGGGCAACTCGCCGAAATCTTCGCTCACGCCTTTGATCTCGACGCCGAGCATGGCGGAGAAATCCTCCTCGTTGCCGAGCAGCAGATCTACCTTGCGCACAATTTCGCGATTGACCTCCTGCGCTTTGGCCTTGCCGCCGATCGACTTCCAGAGGGAATCGCGGAAGTTCAGATCGTAGGAGACGGGCGTGCCGTATTTGCGCGCCGCGTCCATCGCCTCCACGGCGACCTCCGCCGTCGATGCCGAGAGCGCGGCGAAGATGCCGCCGGTGTGCAGCCAGCGCGCGCCGTTCCCATTTCCGTTATGGGCGCCGAAGATGGACTCCCAGTCGAAGTCGCCGCTCTTGACCTGGCTGATGGCGGTATGGCCGCGATCAGAGGAGCCGGCGGCGGCGCGCACGCCATAGCCGCGCTCAGTAAAGTTGAGCCCGTTGCGCACGGTGCGGCCTACGCCGTCATAGGGGACCCACCTGATGAGCGAAGTATCCACGCCGCCCTGCAGGATGAAGTCTTCCACCAGCCGGCCGACAGGGTTCTCGGCCAGCGCTGTGGCGATGGCGGTATGCAGGCCAAAACAGCGGCGCAGGCCGCGGGCCACGTTGTATTCGCCGCCGCCCTCCCACACCTGAAACTGGCGTGCGGTATGGATGCGGCCTTCGCCGGGATCGAGGCGAAGCATGACCTCGCCCAGGCTCAAGCAATCCCAGCGGCGTGCGGAATCGGGAATCGAGATGGTGTCCATGGTCACCCAATAATTTATCGCATCGCACCGTTCGCAGTCTGTGATGGAATCGCGCTGTGGGACGGTCAGCCAGATGACCGGTGATTCCAGGCCGGCTGGCGGCGTAAACTGCTGTGGGCATCGGCTGGCCAGTTGCCGCCGGGCTGAATCGATAAAGACAACAACAGATGTTGGAGGCGGAATGGAAGAGCGGCGCAAGTTGCGCATGGGATTGGTAGGCGGAGGCCCGGGCGCATTCATCGGGCCGGTGCATCGCATTGCGGCAGAGCTCGACGGCAGGATCGAGCTGGCGGCGGGCGCATTCTCGCAGTCGCCGGAGCGCTCGCGCGAGGCGGGTGTCACGTTCGGAATTGATCCGGAGCGCGCCTATGCGAATTACCAGGAGATGATCGAGGCCGAGCGCAAGCGGGCGGATGGAATCGATTTCATCGTAATTACCACGCCGAATCATCTGCACCTGCCGGTGGCGCTTGCCGCGCTCGAAGCCGGAATTCCGGTGATGAGCGACAAGCCTGCGACGGCAACCTATGAGGAGGCGATCGAACTCGAAGCCGCAGTGGAGAAGTCCGGATTGCCTTACGGCCTGACCCACACCTATGCCGGCTATGCGATGGTCCGCGAGGCGCGCGCGATGTGCGCTGCGGGAAGATTCGGCGTTCTTCGCAAAGTTGCGGTGGAATATTTTCAGGGCTGGCTGAGCCGCCCGCTCGAGACCACCGGCCACAAGCAGGCTGCGTGGCGCTCCGATCCGGCGCGCAGCGGCAAAGGCGGCGCCATTGGCGACATCGGCACGCATGCTTTTCATCTGCTCGAATACATCAGCGGGTTGCAGGTGACGGCGATCAACGCTACGCTGCGGACGGTGGTGCCGGGCCGCAAGCTGGATGACGATTGCAACGCATTTCTGCGCATGAACAACGGCGCCGCGGGCACTCTGGCCTGCTCGCAGATTGCCGCGGGCGAGCTGAACGAGATGCGCATGAGGATCTACGGCGAGACCGGTTCGCTGGAGTGGCGGCAGCAGGACCCCAACCGGCTCATCGTCAAATGGCTTGACGGTCCTGAGGAGATTCACCACGCGGCGGCAGGTTATCTCAGTAAGGATGCGCTTGCGGTTGCGCGCGTTCCCTCCGGGCATCCGGAAGGATATCTGGAAGCCTTCGCGATTCTCTACCGCGAGTTTGCGGACGCGCTTGTGGCGTGGAAACAAGGCGACAAGAATCCGCTGCCTGCCACTCTGCCGGGCATTGTGGCAGGCGTGCGCGGGATGCGGTTTATCGAGCGTGTCATTGAGAGCAACAGCAGGGAAGGCTGGGGAGAGTTTTAAGAACCCCCACTCTTTCAAGGAGAGACTTCATGAAGACGATCAAGGGGCCGGGGATTTTTCTGGCGCAGTTTGCCGGCGATCAAGCGCCTTTCAACACGCTCGATGGCATGGCGGGATGGGCCGCTGGCCTGGGTTATGTTGGTATCCAGATTCCGAGCTGGGATGGGAGGCTCTTCGATCTTGCGCGCGCTGCGGAGAGCACGGATTACTGCGATGAGATTCTCGGCATCGCCGCACGCCACGGGCTCGCAATCACCGAGCTCTCCACGCATCTGCAGGGCCAACTGGTGGCAAGCCATCCGGCGTTCGATGCGCTGCTAG
>JBAUCP010000855.1:0-2635 GCA_049677625.1 Occallatibacter sp.
AAGGCTTTGCTTCGGGCGCTGTGATCAACGTTACGACCAAGTCCGGCACCAATCGCTTTCATGGCAGCGCGTGGCAATACAACCTCGATAGCGCTCTGGAAGCAAAGACCTTCTTTGTGCCGGCGACCACAAAGATTCCGAAGTACATCATGAACCAGTTTGGGGCCAACTACGGCGGCCCGATCAGGAAAGACAAGGCCTTCTTCTTCGGCAACTGGGAACGCACGAGGCGCGCGCAAGCGGTCTACACGACCTCACTGGCGTCGGTTCCCACCACGCCCATGCTCACAGGAGACTTCTCGGCCCTCAACACCAAGATCTTCGATCCCACTACGGGAAATCCAGATGGCACCGGCCGCACGCAATTCAGTTACGGCGGAGTCCCTAACGTGATTCCGCCCACAAGAATCTCTTACGCCGCGCAGCAAATGGTCAAACTGATGACCAAGGATGGTCCGAATGTTGGCAATGCCACTTCCGACCTCAATAACTTCTTTGGCTCCGCCAGCGCTGAATACACCAGGGACAATATCGATACCCGCGTCGACTACAATCCCAACACCAAGAGCACAATTTTTGGGCGCTATGGAATTCAGAAGTCGATCCTGTTCGACCCTCAGGAGTTCGGAGCGGCGGGGGGCAACACCTTTGACGGCGGACAGCCGGGGAATGCGCCGAGCATCGTGCAATCTGTCGGCATCGGCGGCACGTATACCTTCCGGCCCAATCTGCTGCTCGATGCCAACATCGGGTGGCTCAGGCAGGGGCTGGCCGCCAAGAACACCGATATCGCGACAAATTGGGGGCTTACCTACTTCCAGATTCCCGGCACCAACGGCACCTGCAGCCTGTGCGGAGGCATGCCCAGATTTTCATTCAGCAACGGCCTCTCGTCGCTGGGAAATCCAAACAACTCCAATCCCTTCCAATTCCGGGATAACACTTACCTGGGAGCGGCAAACCTGAGCTGGATCAAAGGGAAGCACTCGACCCGCTACGGCATGGAGGTGCAGCACTATGCGATCAATCACTTCCAGCCGCAAAACACCTACGGCCCTCGCGGCGGATTCAACTTCTCAGGCGGCCTGACCGCGGACAACGGCGTAACTACCCCGGATGCATTCACTCCCTGGGCAGACTTTTTGCTGGGCCTGCCGCAATTGGTTGAAAAGGACACACAGTATCTGAATCCGGCCACGGTTCGCGAGAACGTCTGGGCATTCTATGCCCAGGACCAGTGGCAGATTACGGAAAAGCTCACCTTCAACTACGGCGTCCGCTACGAGGTCTATCCGATCGCCAAGCGCGACCATTCGGGGCTCGATATCTTTAACCCCGCCGATGGAAACCTCTACGTGGAAGGCGCCAGCGGCGTACCCTCGAGCGTCAAGATCAATACGGGAAAAGGCATGATCGTGCCCCGCATTGGCATCGCATACCGGCTCGACTCAAAGACGGTAGTCCGCGCCGGGTTTGGATTGTCCACCAACCCCGACAGCTATCGTAACGTGCTCACCTCTTACCCGTCCGTGGTTTCGCAGACGCTTCAGGGAGCCACGCAGTATGTGTCTCCTATTGTCAACGGAGTGGCCGACTCATTCACGGTCGGCATTCCGAGCCTGCCTCCGCCAACCCTGAGCCCAAGCTCACCCAAAGTTCTTCTTGGCTCCCTTGGCACTCCCGCGGGCACCCTGGGAGCAACGACGCTGCCGCTCAATTACCGGCGCGGCTACTACGAGACCTACAATTTGGCAATTGAGCGTGAACTCCCCGGACAAGTGACGCTGAACACAGCCTACGTCGGCGACCTCATCATCCGGGAAGTACCGGGCATTAACATCAATGCGAACCAGGCGCCGGGCCAAACGGTCGCTCAAGAGCCGTTCAACACCGCAGGGGGTAATCCTGTGTTCGCCACGAATGGCATCTCCGCAGGCATCACTTCAGAAATCCCCATGGGAACCGGACACTACAACGGCCTGCAGGCCCAGGCAAAACGTAGATTTGCGGGCGACAGCAGCGTCGGAGTGAATTACACGTACTCCCGCGCAGAGAACGATTATGGAGATCAGGCTGACGGCTCGTCTTCGCTCACGATTGCGGCCCTGCCTTACTGGCGTCTCAACCGAGCAGTGGCCGGCTTTGACCGGAAGCATAACCTGCAGGTCTTCGGCAACTATATGCTTCCCATTGGAAAGGGGCAGAGCTTCCTGCCGGTTGGCGTAGCAGGTTACATTCTGGGTGGCTGGGGGCTGAGCGGCGCCATGAGCCGCGAGAGCGGAACACCCTTTACGGTAACCGGAAGTGCTAGTTCTCTTAGCGCCAATGGCAGCACGCAGTTCGGTGACAAGGTTGGCCCATTACAGATTCTTGGCGGCCATGACAGCCTCCATCCCTACTTTAATCCGGCGGGTTTTGCCGATCCGTCGGTGGCCCAAAAGGCTGCGTCGGGTGGGTCATCTTGCTCAACTTCGACGCCCACTCTGGCCGCTCTGTGCCGCTTCGGAACCGCGGGCAGAAACTCCGTTCGCGGACCGGGACTGTTCAATCTCAGCACCAGTGTGTCCCGCACTTTCCCGATCACGGAGCGATTCAGCTTTGTCTTCCGCGGAGAGGCCTTCAACCTCACGAACAC
>JBAUCP010000856.1:0-2509 GCA_049677625.1 Occallatibacter sp.
CTGGGCGGAGACAGCTCCCCGCGCATGATTGCCTTTCAGGCGCGTGTGGAGTTTTGACGCGCGTTCGCCGCAGCCTGAACCCGCAGCCGCAGCGAACACTTGCAGTCACCTCCCGGTCCGCTCTGCATGTTGAAGCTGCGTGCTGTACATGTTTCAATGGCAAGTGTCATATTGGACTAGGACATTTCTCCTCCGTAAATGGCTTTTGTTGAGCTGCGCAGGGTGGCAATTTCTTAATGAAATTGCCACTCCGCGGCATCGGCTCCGAAACGCAGCGGAAGGAGCAATGCCTTTGGGGTTCGCGACACAACAGAATCGGGTGATGCCGCATGAACGATGCCAACAGGCAGGGGCCGGGTGAAGGTGGGGCGGGTGGCAGTCCGGCGGAGCAGCCGGGAGTGCCGCAGAGCAGCTATAAAGTGGTGCCCTCAACCGAAAAAACGAATCGGGAGGAGCTCTATTCCTTCCGCGCCGAGATGGCTCCTCCACCGCCGCCTCCGCCCGTCAGCCCTACGCAGGCAGCTCTCGAAAAGAACAAGACCCTCCTCATGGCCGCAGCAGCTGGAGCCGTCGGCCTGCTCGTGGTTCTGCTGATCGTCTTGGTGATGGATAGACAGAATGAGGCGCCGGCTTATATTGACCTGGGCACGAGCAACATTGTCCCCGCCGGGCTGCAAGCCAGGCTCGTGGCCCGATGGGTCGGGTCAGCGCAATACGAGCTCCGCATCAACCCTGCCGCTCCGCAACAGCTTGCGGGCTTCTCCGCGGTGGCGGGCAGCCCGCCGCACCCGCTTTCCGTCCACATCCGGTTGAAGGGCTCTTCCGGCGTGGTCTGCCAGAGAGATATTCTCTTCCCGTTGAACGCACAGCCCGAAGCCGATCCCGACCATCCCGATACGCTGCTGCCGCAGAAGACCTTCGAGGGAGACACGGTGCAGAACGTGGCCGCCGCCGACGGCAAGATCGACGAGATCGTCGTCATCGGTCCGCTCAACTGCCCTGTCAAGGCTTATAAGAAACTCGAAGCCTGGAGTTTCTCTTCGAATTTTCCTCTGCTCCCCGATCAAGGCGACTGGCTGAATCACCTCGAAAGCGTGGCCGCCAGTGAGCGCAGCCGCGCCGCCGAGATCCGCGCCCGTGCGCTCATTCCCAAGGCACGCACGCTCACGGCTCCGATCGAAGGCGACGACGTCATCGTCTCCGACAACCCCTCGCGCGGAAGCGTGGAAACCGGCGCAGGCCGGGTCTTTTACCTGGGCAAAGATGTTCTGCGTGAGGCCCAGGCCGAATGGCAGGTCTTTCCGGTCGCCATTCATTTTCGCTGCGACATAAAATCCGTCTGCACGCTCACCCGTTCCGGCGCATCCATGCCGCTGCAGGCTCGCTTGGTGCGCTAACCTGCTGCCGCGGTAGTTCAAGTCGTCCAAACTAGTATCGTGACTTGGTGATTTTGTAATCGTACCCATGACCTTGGGTGCCCCAGGTCTCGCTTTTGAGACCTGGGAAACCACAAATCTACACGGTCGCGGTACTAGGATCGAAGCAGTCGAAGCAGTGAGCGAAAGACAGCCTCTTGCTTCTCCGGCCCGCGATCTCTGAAACCTGACCCCAGCCGGAGCGACTGGCGTACCATGAATGCGATGCTGGTTCTCTCCACCGCTGAAATGCAGGCCTGCGATCGCGTTACCACCGAGCGCTTCGGCGTTGCGTCGGTCGATCTCATGCGCGCTGCCGCCGCCGCTGTAGCCGCATTCGCGCGCGAGCAGTTTCCGCGCGCCCGCCGCGTCACCGTGCTCTGCGGACGCGGCAACAACGGCGGCGACGGCCTGATGGCTGCGCGCCTGCTCGCGCGGGAGGGGCTTCGGGTTACAGTGCTGCTCTTCGGCGCGGAGGACGAGCTGAAGGGGGATGCCGCCCAGGCCTGGCGCGAGCTGACCAAGCCGATGCGCTGCCTGGTGCACACGGTCAGCTCGGCGGAAGATCTTGAGCGGCTCAAAGCAGCGCGCGAAGCCGACCTGATCGTCGACGCGCTCGTAGGCACAGGCTTCAAGCCTCCGCTCAAGGGCCTGGCTCTGGCCGCGCTCGAGTGGGTCAAGGGCAGCAGCGCGCTCATCCTCGCCGTCGATCTGCCTTCAGGCTGGCCGGCGGACGAGACCGGTGCAACCGTGAGCAGCCGCGTCTTTCCCGCCGACGCAGTCATCACCTTCACCGCGCCCAAGCCGGCGCACGTCTTCGGCGCATTGACGCGCAGATGGGATCAGCCGGTGGTCGTGGCGCCCATCGGCTCGCCCGATGAAGCCATTGTCTCCGCCCAGCGGCTCGAGTGGGCGGGTGCGGCAACCGCTCTTACGCACGCAGCGCGCGCCGCGGCGGCGAACAAGGGAAACTTCGGCCATGTGCTGGTTGTGGGTGGAACCTTCGGAACCGCCGGCGGCAAGGCCGGAGCGCCCGCCATGGCCGCGTTGGCCGCGCTGCGTTCCGGTGCGGGGCTGGTCACGGCCGCCGTGCC
>JBAUCP010000857.1:0-8038 GCA_049677625.1 Occallatibacter sp.
ATTCCGTCAACCTGCTCGGGTATTCCGGAGGTCAAACCCATCTCTGATTGGCCGAAGTCGAATGCCGAAATCTCCTGAACGGAGCTGGCGCGATCCAGCCAGAATCGAAGGTCCGGTATCGAATTTCCCGCCGTCGAACCACCCGATGAAGAGAGAAAGAATTGAACGATGCGATTCGGATCAGGATAATTGAGCGGCTTTAGAAGTACAGCGTCGATCACGGAGAATACCGCTGTGTTGGCGCCAACGCCCAGCGCCAGGGTCAGGATTGCCGCCACCGTAAAGCCCTTCGAACGGCGCATCGACCGAAGCGCGTGTCGAATGTCCTGGCCCGCCTGCGTCAGCCAGAGGAAAGCGCGTCCGTCGCGATGCGATTGTCGCGTCAACTCCAAATTGCCGCACTGGAGTTGCGCCGCCCTGCGTGCTTCGGCAGGGGCCAGCCCCCGTCGCAGAAGCTCCTCTTCAAGAAAGGCAAGGTGTGTGCGGATCTCGCGTTCAAAATCCGCATCAGCCTCTCTCCTGGTCGCGAGGTTCCGCAGCTTTGCAACGACTTGAGTAATGTGCCTGTTCACGCTTGTGTCCCATCGAGAAGCAGCCGCTCAACCAACTCTGACATTCTTCTCCAGCGCGTCGTCTCTTTCTCCAAAGCCCTTCGACCCGCCGGCGTAATCGCGTAGAACTTGGCCTCCCTATTGCTCTCCGTCTTTCCCCAGGTACCTTTGAGCCATCCGTATTGGTCTAGCCTGACCAGGGCCGGATAGAGCGTACCTTGATTCAGTTCGAGAAGTTGGTCAGACACCTGCTGCAGTCTGCTTGCAATTTGATACGCATGCTGAGGCCCCATGGTTGCGAGGGTGCGCAGAACGATCAGATCGAGCGTCCCCTGGAGCAATTGCACCGATCGTTTCTCCTTACTAGACATTCAAGTGATCCGCCCAATGAGGAGTCTCTGACAAGTTTTACTTGTTTGTCAAGTGGTGGAAGCGGGCCGCTTAAGTTCTAGGCTCGTCGCAGGAGATTCTTCGACTTGCGAATTCAGCCCAAACCGCGTTTCCAGGACTGACCAACTTCGAATCGCGCATTGGCGATAAATTGCTCAACGACGATCTTTCTGCGACTCCGGTCCGGATCACAGCGTTGCGCGTGGCCGGTTCGCCTAGAGCATTTTCGATCCACATGTTGACGTTTCGATAGCATTGAAGGTGGCATTTTCTTGAGGAAAATGCCACTCTGCCGTGTGCTTTCTGTAAAGAGCTGGATCGAAAATGCTGTAGTCGTCGCTATCCCTTCCGGTAGTGCTGGTCGCTAACCTGCTCCATCCAGTCGACGACCTTGCCGTCGAGCTTTTCCTGGATTGCGATGTGCGTCATCGCCGTGGTCGGCGTGGCGCCGTGCCAGTGCTTCTCGCCCGGCGAGAACCAGACCACGTCACCGGGCCGGATCTCTTCGGTTGGTCCGCCCTCGCGCTGAACCCAGCCGAAGCCGGCGGTGACAATCAGCGTTTGGCCAAGCGGATGTGTGTGCCAGGCCGTCCGGGCGCCTGGCTCGAACGTGACGCTTGCACCCTGCACAAGTGCCGGATCGGGCGCCTGAAAGAGTGGATCGATTCGAACGGTTCCCGTGAACCAATCAGATGGCCCTTTAGCGGAAGGCTGTGTGCCGGCTCTCTTGATTTCCATGTGCTCTATCCCCTCAATTGATTATTGTCCCCTATAGCAGGAGATCCCGGTGTACTCCCGGGATGTGAAAGATGCAAATCCACTCATTCGCTCCGGCCGGGCACTCAAAAGCACGCTGCTATGATGGCTCAAGCGAAAGCAGCCTATGGATTTCGGCCCTACAAACAGAACAGTTCTGGTATTGGGCGGCGGAGGAGGATTCGGCCGCGCCATCGCCAAAGCTCTGGCTGGCGAGGGCGCAAGCATAGCCGTAGCCAGCATCCATCGCGCCTCGACCGGCGCCGCACTGCCCGGCCTGTATCCTGCCAATGCCGACACCAAAACGCGTTACGAAGCATTCCGCGCCGCGCAGGATAAATAGAGAGGAACACGCGATGACCAAGGGTCTGCGCAAGGGACTGGCCAGCTACGGCGACGATGCCTTCTCGCTGTTTCATCGCAAAGTCTTCATCAAGGCCATGGGCTACTCGGACGATGCGCTCGACCGCCCCATCGTCGGAATCACCAATACCTACAGCGACTACAACCCCTGCCACGGCAACGTGCCCGAGCTCATTGAGAGCGTGAAGCGCGGCGTGATGCTGGCCGGCGGCATGCCCATGGTGTTTCCCACCATCTCCATTCACGAGAGCTTCGCGCATCCCACGTCCATGTTCCTCCGCAACCTGATGGCGATGGACACCGAAGAGATGATCCGCGCGCAGCCCATGGATGCGGTGGTGGTCATCGGCGGCTGCGACAAAACACTGCCTGCGCAGGTCATGGCCGCGGCCAGCGTGGACATTCCAACCGTCGTGGTGCCCACCGGGCCCATGGTCGTGGGCCATCACCGCGGAGAAGTGCTGGGAGCGTGCACCGATTGCCGCCGCCTCTGGAGCCAGTATCGCGCCGGCAAGATCGACGAAGCAGAGATCGAGCGCATCGGCGGACGGCTGGCGCCCTCCGTCGGTACGTGCATGGTGATGGGAACGGCCAGCACCATGGCGTGCATCCTTGAAGCCATGGGTCTGGCGCTGCCCATGAGCGCAACCGCGCCCGCCGTGCACGCGGAGCGCAGGCGCATCGCGGAAGCCAGCGGCAAGCGCGCCGCCGAGATGGCTGTGAGCGGCGCGCCGCGTCCGAGTGAGCTGATCACCGCAGCCTCCGTTCGCAATGCGATGGTAGTGCTGCAGGCGATTGGCGGCTCGACCAATGGACTGATTCATCTAACCGCCATCGCCGGCCGCGCGGGCGTAGCTCTCGATCTGGATGCATTTGACCGCCTGGGGCGCGAGGTTCCGGTGCTTGTGAACCTGAAGCCCTCCGGCGCGCATTACATGGAGCACTTTCATCACGCCGGCGGACTGCCGGCGCTCATGCGCGAGCTCGAGACGGTTCTCGACCTGCACGCGCCAACCGTCGCAGGTGGCACGATCGCCGATGTGATTGCACAGTCCGAGCAAGTTCCGAATCTGGATGTAATCCGCAGCCTTGCCGCGCCGCTCAAACAGGAGGGCGCAATGGCCATCCTCAACGGCAATCTTGCGCCGCAGGGCGCGGTCATCAAGCAGTCGGCCGCATCGCCGGAGCTGATGCGTCACACCGGCCGCGCGGTCGTCTTCGATTCCATCGAGGACATGGCCGCACGCATCGACCTTCCCGATCTCGACGTAATGCCAGACGACATTCTCGTGCTGCGCAACGCCGGCCCCAAAGGCGCGCCAGGCATGCCCGAGGCGGGCTACCTTCCGATTCCCATGAAGCTTGCGCGTGAGGGCGTGAAAGACATGGTCCGCATCTCTGACGCACGCATGAGCGGCACAGCGTTCGGCACTATCGTGCTGCATATCGCGCCGGAGGCAGCGGTCGGCGGGCCGCTGGCGATCGTCAAAACCGGCGACCGCATCCTGCTCGACGTGCCCGGGCGACGTATCGAGCTGCTGATTGACGATTCCGAGCTTGCGCGGCGGTTTGCCGCATGGAAGCAGCGGCCTCCGCATCGCAACCCGGCCGTGCGCGGCTACGCAAAGCTCTTTGAAGATTGCGTGCTGCAGGCAGACCAGGGCTGCGACTTCGACTTTCTGCTCCGCGAAGGGCCCGGCGAAAAAACCATCTAGGTCTCTGACCGTTTGTTCTTGTACCAACTCCGTGCCCCATTCTTTCGCCCTTTTTCTGGCGAAAGGGCGGGATACCATGGACCCCAGAAGTACGAAATCACGCAGTCTGAGACCTGGCACTACGGCAAAAACGCCACAGAAGCTAGAGAAATGCGCGCATTCAAGCTATTGCTCAAGCGGCCGATTGAAGAGATACTCCCGGCTCATGCTGACGTAGCCTTCGCGCGCGGTTTTCTTGCCGCGCTCGCGATAGAGCGCTTCATCGCGCGGCTGCCATGTATCGAGGCCATCAACGTAACGGTTGTACATGCAGAAGGCCGCGGCGATGAGCACTGTATCGTGGATTTCTATGTCGGTTGCGCCTTGTAAACGCGCCGCTTCAACGTCGGCAGCGGTCACATTCTTGCCGCCCTTTTGTACCTTCGCTGCAATCACCAGCAGCGCCTTGAGCTTGTCTGAGATTTCAGCAGCCCTGAAGTCGGCCTTCACTCGCTTGACGAGATCGTGGTCGTCGTTGAGACATGCGGCTGCGATAGACCCGTGTACCGTCTGGCAGAAGTAGCAATCATTGAGATAAGAGACGTAGGTCGCAATCAGCTCGCGGTCTCCCTGCGGCAGTGAGTTCGGTGCGTGCAGCAGCGCCTCAGCCAGTTCATTGAGGGGCTTGGCAGTTTCGGGGCGAAACGCCATGGCGCTGCGGATTCCCTGCAGTCCTTTAGGCAGATCGATATGAGGCATGACCGTTCTCCGGGTGCGAATTGACGAGAACTTGCGCCGCATTCTGCACGACGAAGGAAGCATACGCCGTGCGCGGCAACAGCGAAAGTTGCAGTCATTTCTCCACCGAAGGGTCGAAGACAGGCCCAACGCATGTGCGTAGCATTCGGCTGTCCCACAACTCCGCAAAGTATTAAAGACAGCTTCCCGCGGGTCGACTATGCGGAACAATTGTCAGCCTTCTTGGAGAGTCCATTGTTGCATGTTAAGTCTTGCTTCCGGGTAACTCTGTGCGCGCTTGCATTTGCTCTGTCGATGCATGCTCAACTGCCAACCGGATCGATTGATGGCATTGCCAAAGACCTGAACGGACGGGTCGTGCAAGGCGCGCGGATCGCAATTACCAGCGAGTTGCAGGGCACGATACGCGAGAGCGCCTCCAATGCGGACGGTTCGTTCACGATTCCTAACCTGGCGCCGGGCGGCTATACGGTGGTGCTGAGCTCCGCCGGCTTCAGTGACGTTCGTTACACGCACGTCGAGATCGAGGCCGGCAAAGCGACCACGCTGGACACAACGTTCAACGTAGCCGCGCAAGCGAGCACCGTGAATGTTAACGCCGCAATCCAGGATGTCGACCTGACCCAGTCGATGCTGCAGGGCCAAATCACTTCGGCGACCATTGCAAACATCCCGCTGAATGGCAGAAACTTTCTCGAGCTTGCGTTTCTTATTCCCGGCAATCGTCCTGGGCCGACCTTCGACCCAACCAAGACGAACACGGTTGAAATCAGCTCCGCCGGCGGTTTTGGGCGCGGCGGCAACATTACGGTGGATGGCGGCGACAACAACGACGAAGTGGTGGGTGGCACGCTCTCGAACTTTCCGGAGGACTCAGTTGCGGAATTTCAGATTGCCACCGGACGCTTTACCGCGGAGGTTGGCCGGTCAGGCAACAGCATCATCAACATCGTGACGCGGTCGGGCAGCAATCAGCTTCATGGCTCCGCGTTCCTGTTTGAGCGCAACCGCCATCTGCAGGGTTTGCCTGCCACGTTTGATCGCTCCCAGCCGGTGCCGCGTTTTGACCGCGAGCAGTTTGGCGGATCAGCCGGTGGGCCAATCCGCAAGGACAAGGCGTTCGGCTTTTCGTCAGTGGAGTACAGGAACCAGGACGCGGCGCTGCAGACGGGCACGCGCGTGTTTTCGAATGTGGCGCCGTATGGCTCGATCATTAACACGGCGGCGCCGGCGCCTCTTCGCGACTTGCTATTTTCAAATCGCGCTGACTATCACCTGAGCCAGGCCAATACGTTCAGCCTGCGCTATAGCCTGAATCGCTCCACAGATACAGCGCAGGCTACCGCTGCGCAATCGACGCCGTTGTCCACCGCTGCCGAGCGGCAGAATGCGCTCAACCGGTTCAACTCCGCAGTGGCAACATGGACAAGCGTCTTCAGTGTGAATCGCACTAACGATTTCTCAGTCCACTACGATGACTTCTACAACAACCTTCCGCCGTTCCCGCAGAATCAGTCGCTGACAAATCCGCCGCTGAATCTGACCAACGAGCTCATCTTTCCGGATCTCGCAGATGGCGCGAACTTCAATCTGCCGCAGGCCACGCATCTCGATCGCTACCAGATTCGCGATGCATTCACGGCAAGCCTGGGCAGGCACACGCTGCATGTAGGCGGCGAATTCCAGCATTACCGCGCAGCCGGCAAGATCAACGTCTTCGGCACGGGAACGGTGATTCTTACTTCGGACTTCGGCTTCCAGGACTTGAACGGCGACGGTGTAGTGAACGATCTCGACATTCCCGTCGCAGTGGGCATTCACAGCACGGCGCCGATTATTCCCGTGCCCATCCCGAAGATCACCAACAACTACACCGCTCTGTATGCCCAGGACGACTGGCGTGTTTCCTCCAAGCTTACCTTCAATCTAGGTTTGCGATGGGAATATGACTCCGACGCTACCGGTCAAAGCGCAGCACACGGGCCTTGCCCGAACCTGACGAGCACTCCCACTCAGCCGTGCACCTGGATGGCGAATGTAATTCCGCTGCACAAGAATCCCGACACAAAGGACTTTGGGCCGCGCGTGGGATTTGTCTACGACCCGTTCGGCCATGGCCGAACGGCGATACGCGGCGGCTACGGCATTTACTACGACCGCATCACGCTCGAGGCGGGATCGAAAGAGCTGGTGCAGAATGATCGTGCGCTCGCCGTGACGCAGTACGCGGGGTCGAGCTGCACCAATCCCGAGATCCCTGATCCGGCGAGCCTCGACCTGTGCTTTGCACCCGGATCGCAGTTTGCGGAAGGCAGTCCCACGATTGCCTCGGCTTTCAGCGGACCGCATCAGACCGGCGGTGTGGGCATTGTGGCCCTCGGGCCAGACTCGCACCATCCGCTGTTTCAGCAGTTCTCGCTCGGCGTGCAGCAGCAACTGGGCAGCAACTGGATGATTACTGCCGATGGTTTGCATGTGTTCGGGGAACGGTTGATCATCGGAAGCCTCCTGCGCAGCACGAGCTCAACTTCTCCTTACATCCAATGCCCCGGCAACAACCAGCTATGCCTGATTACCGATCCGCTTTCGGGGATTACCGACAGCATCACGATTCTGGATTCTTCGGCAAAGAACTGGTATGACGGGCTGCTCGTAAGCGTGGGGCATCGCGAGGGCCGTGTGAAACGCATTGGCTACGAATACAACATCAGCTATACGCTCTCCAAGACCTTCGACTATTCCGATGACGATCAGCTCGAGAACAACAACGAAGACGAACAGGTGAACCTCGTCGAAGGCACAGCCGGCCTGCGCAAAGAAAAGGGCTATGCGCTGACCGATGAGCGTCAACGCATCACGCTGTACGGCGAAGCAAAGCTACCCTATGGCTTCAGCCTGGCGCCGCTTTACACCTTCGGATCCGGTGTTCCGGCGGATACGTTTCTTCCAGGAACGGCAAACAGTTCTACGGGCGCCACCGGCTCGCGGCTGCCCATTCTGCCCCGCAACGCACTTGCGCGCGAAATCAAGAATAGCGATCAGTTAAATGCCGTGATCGCTAAATGGAATGCGCTGCCGGCCTGCCCCGCAGCCTTCCCGTGCAATGCTGGCGGGCCGATTGCGCAAGTGCCGGGCGGTATCAGCTTCTTCAGCCCGTTCAGTTCCCTCGACCTGCGCTTGAAGAAAGACTTTCACGTTGCGGACAAGATGACGATAAGCCTGATGGGCGAAGGCTTTAACATGTTCAACGAGGTGAACGTGCGCGGGACAAACAACGCGAACTTTGCCGGGCGTAACATCTCCATCGGCCCGGTTACGGCAGGCGCGCCTGTGCAAACCAACTTCTACCAGCCTGACACCATTGCCGGCGGCTTCTTCGGCTCGGGCGGCCCCCGCGCATTCCAGTTCGCAACGCGCCTGGAATTTTGAATCGTATGGCGACACCAGAGTACCAAAAGCTTGCAGAACGCGGAGGTCCGCAGCCGATTGAGGCTGCAAATCTGGCCGTGGTGAGCGAACAAAATG
>JBAUCP010000858.1:0-2801 GCA_049677625.1 Occallatibacter sp.
ATGATGAAGCGCGCGGCCTTCTGCGCGGCCTCAGTGTAGATGACGCCGCCGACTTCAATGCGGGTTGCGCCTGCAGCCGGACCCACAGCGACCGTTTCGCTCTGGTTCGTCTTCTGGTTGGCGACGATGCCCACCGCGTGACCGCCGATCCATGCGTATCCGCAGAGGACGGTGCGGCCATAGCCGGCCTTGTACTCATCGAATTCGCTGCGGTCCACAATGCGTGCGATCACTTCGCGCATTTCGTAGACGTTGCTGGCTCCGGGGGTGGGATTGAGCAAGGTATACATATCTTCGGCGGGAAATTTGGGCGCATCCTCTGCGGCATTGAAGGGACGCGAGCGAAAGACCTGCTGCGACGAGATTGTCCGCGGGTGCTCGCCCATCTTTTCGACGAGTGAACGCATGCGCGCAAGGCAAAGGTGATCGTTGGGCTCCTTGAAGTCGACTGTGCCGGAGATTTCAGCGTGCATGGATGCGCCGCCCAGCTCTTCTGCGCTGGTCCTTTGCCCGATCGCGGCCTGCACAAGCGACGGGCCGGCGAGAAAAAGTCCGGAGCCCTCGGTCATCAGCACCGTGTCCGTCATGACGGGCAGATAGGCTCCGCCGGCGACGCACATGCCCATGATGGCGGTGATCTGCGGAATGCCGAGCGAGCTCATGACCGCGTTGTTGCGGAAGACACGGCCGAAGTCGTCGGTGTCCGGGAAGACGTCTTCCTGGAGGGGCAGGAAGATGCCCGCCGAGTCGACCAGATAAAGCGTGGGGATGCGGTTCTGGAGGGCGATGGTCTGAGCACGCAGCACTTTCTTCGCGGTCATGGGGAAGAAGGCGCCGGCCTTCACGGTTGCATCGTTGGCCACGATCATGCAAAGCCGTCCGCTCACACGGCCAAGGCCGGTGACTACCCCGGCAGAGGCCGCGCCGCCGTACTCCGCATACATTCCGTGCGCTGCCCAGAGGCCTAGCTCAAGAAACTCTGCTTCGTCGTCGAGCAGCAGCCTGAGCCGCTCGCGTACGGTGAGCCGGCCCTTGGCGCGCTGGGCTTCAGCGGCCTTTGCGCCGCCTCCAAGGCGGATCGTATCTTCTTCTGCGCGCAGAGCTGCCAGCAGGGCAAGCAAGGCTTCGCGGTTAGCACTGGCCCGGCTGGAGGTCGAGTCCAGCGAGGAGTGCAGCCGGTTTTCCGGTTTGGTGTTTTCCGCCATGCCGCTTGCACCAGCTTACAGGCTCGATCGTCTGCGTGATCGATAAAACCTCAAGCGCAATCGTAACCTGAAAGGGGCGGCTGATTCTCCGGGTCGTTTACGAGTATTGCGGCGGACAGAGCGTGCCGGAGCTCCACTTCAGTTCCGGCTGCCGAGCGAGTCGCCCGATGCGCTTTCAACAGCGGGCAGGGGCTGGAACGGCAGCCCCTGTTTGGAAGCCTTGCGCACGACGGAGGGCATGCGTGGAGAGGCGATGCAGGCCAGAAACGTGGCGGCGATGATGCGCAGATCGCTCCAGGGAGTAGCGCGGCACATGTAGCGGGCGTCGATTCTGGCTTTGAGCGGTTTGATGTGGCGATGATAGAAGTTCTCAATATCGGTCGGATGGATGCGGCTGAGCAACTCTTCTTCGCGGCGGAAGGCGAGAGTGGCAGCGCCGGTGATGCCGGGCCGGTAAGGCATGTCGTGCATGGCGACATACTGCGGCAGCTTGGGCCGCGGGCCAACCAGGCTCATGTCGCCGCGCAGCACATTATAAAACTGCGGCAGCTCGTCGAGCTTCATCTTGCGCAGCCAGCGGCCGAGGGCTGTCACCCGGCGGTCGCCGTCCTTGGTGAGGCCGATGCCGGCGCCGGAGCTTACCGTCATGCTGCGAAATTTGTAGATGGTGAAGAGCCAGCCTCCGCGGCCCACTCGCTGCTGGCGGAAGAGTGCGGGGCCAGGCGAGTTGAGACGGATGATGAGTGCGATGGCCAGCATGGGCGCTGCGAAGAGTGTGAGGACAAGGAGCGCGACAGATATGTCGAAGAAGCGCTTGAGTAGAGAGAGGGTCCAGCGGCTGGCTGCGGGACTGGCGGGCGGCGTCGCGGAGATGCTTTCGACGCGCACTTCATGCGCCTGAATCGAAGCGGCAGGGTGCGCAATCGAATACGATTCAGGCAAGCGGGGGACGACTTCCATGTGTGGGAACCTCGAATGGGCAATTTGTATTCGATTTCTGGATCACGACCGCGAGCACGCCGTGGGGACTAAAGCAGTTCTCCAATTCGCGTGCCCTTGCGAGTTTCGTGCAAGGTGGCTTTTTCTTGAGAAAAAAGCCACTCGGCATACTTCTTTCGGGGTACATCAATTGGAGAACTGCTATAGCGTCGAGAGACCGGGCCCTTGCTTACAGGGCCTTCTTGTGGCTTGATCGAGCAGCTACTATAAGATCGTGACTCAGAATGAGGCTGGGAACGTGTACGGAGAGCGAGAATATGATGAGTGCGGGGACAGGAATGGAACCATTCCCGGAATTAGACATAATGAGTAACTTCTAACGTTGCTAAGCGTCTCAAGGCTGCGACTTTATGGCAGGGGATGTGTAGGGGCCGGACGCGAATGAGCTTGAGGAACGGGATGAACTTCTTGAGGGCAGTAATGTGGGCAGGCCCGGCGGCGCTGCTGCTGGGAGCCTCACTGCCTGCGCCGGCGCAGGGCGATCCGGGGCGTTGGTTCGATGCGCAGACGGCGGCGATCCGCAAGCCGGGAACCACAGTGCGCATCGATCTGATTGGTGACTCCACGCAGACCGACCATGCCGGTTACGGACGCGGT
>JBAUCP010000859.1:0-18624 GCA_049677625.1 Occallatibacter sp.
GTCCTGGGCAACATGGAGATCGGCGTCAACACCGCGAATCTGGCCGGCATCGCGATCGTCGTCTTCCTGGCCATCGCCAACATCTTCGGCGTCCGGCTGGGCGCGCTCATCCAGAATGTTTTTACCTCGGCGAAGGCCATCTCGCTTGCGGCGCTCATCCTGCTGGCCTTCACCGTAGGCGTGACCTCCACGGCGTGGCAGGCCAACTTTGGCGCGGGGTTGAGCCAGTTCTGGCGCAACGCCGGCTGGCACTCGCTTCATCCCGTGCAGGTGGGCGTGGGCGGTCCCATCGCGTGGGTTAATCTGCTGGTGATTCTTGCCGTGGTGCAGGTGGGCTCGCTGTTTTCGGCCGACGCGTGGAACAACGTGACCTTCACTGCCGGCGAGGTAAAAAATCCGCGCCGCAATTTGCCGCTTTCGCTCATCCTTGGCACCGGTTTCGTTCTGGCGGTCTACTTCCTGGTCTCGCTCGCGTACATGCTGGTGCTGCCGCTCCACGGCGACCCCAACGGCGCTACGGCGATGGCCCGCGGCATTCAATACGCGGCGGAAGATCGCGTGGCCACGGCGGCTCTTGGCCAGATATTCCACTCAGCCGGCGCGCAACTGATGGCCGCGGCCATCCTTATCTCGACCTTTGGCTGCGCCAACGGCATGACACTGGCCGGCGCGCGCGTCTTCTACGCGATGAGCCGCGACGGCCTCTTCTTTAAATCAGTCGGCAAGCTGCATCCGCGTTACAAGACTCCGGTGGCCGGCTTGCTGATTCAGGGAGCGTGGACGGTGCTGCTCTGCGTCTCCGGCTCCTACAGCCAACTGCTCGACTACATTATCTTTGCCGAGCTGGTCTTTTACATTCTCACCATCGCGGGCCTTTTCGTGCTGCGGGTCAAGCAGCCGGACGCGCCGCGCCCCTACAAGGCGCTTGGCTACCCCGTGCTGCCCGCGCTTTACATCGCCATGGCTGCGTGGATATGTGTCGTATTATTGCGGTACAAGCCACAATACACATGGCCGGGTCTGCTGATTGTCCTATTGGGAGTGCCAGTCTACTGGTTGAGGAATTTTGAACGTCGCTGAGGTGCCAAAATGTCAATGGTCATTGGGCTCCTTTTTGGGATCGTCTCGGCTGTCTTGGCAGTTTCGTTATCTCATCCGAGCGACGGCGGAGACGCGGCAAAAATAGGCGGTATCGCGTCTGTGATCGGATTTACTGCGGCGTACTGGATAACGGAGGCGATCATCAGTATTGTCAAGAAAGTTCGCGGCGCCTAGATGCGCTTTCCCTTTTGCGGGTCAGGTAGGGATGCCTGACATGTAAAGATGCACTCCAAGATCAATCACTGTGGAGGAAACCTTTCATTCATGTCCAGGCTGCTACGTATCAAACCATTATCGATGCTTTCGCAGGAGGCTGGTGAGCAGGGCGAGCACACGCTCAAGCGCTCGCTCGGAGCAGTCAACCTCATCACGCTGGGCATTGGAGCGGTGATTGGCGCCGGCATCTTTGTGCTCACCGGGCAGGCCGCGGCCAACTACGCCGGGCCGGCCGTGGCGCTGAGCTTTGTGCTGGCCGGCATCACCTGCGCCTTCGCCGGGCTGTGCTACGCCGAGTTCGCATCGATCATCCCCATCGCCGGCTCGGCTTACACCTACGGCTACGCCACGCTGGGCGAGCTGGTGGCCTGGATCATCGGCTGGGACCTGGTGCTGGAGTATGCATTCGGCGCGGCGACGGTGGCTTCGGGATGGGCGGGTTACTTCAACAGCCTGCTCGAGCAATTCCACATTTACATTCCTCCGCAACTCACGGCGACCACGGGAACGAAACTGGCTTTCTATCACGGGCAGTGGCTGCAGGTCATGTCGTTGCCGCCGGGCGTGAGCGACGCGGGCCTGCCGCACGCAACCGGCTTCTTCAACCTGATTGCAGTGCTGGTGGTGATGGCCATCACCGCGATCCTGGTGGTGGGAATCAAGGAGTCGGCGAACTTCAACTCTGCTATCGTGATCATCAAGCTCACTATTGTGGGCATTTTTCTGGTGATTGGCGGCTACTTCCTCTTCCGCCATCCTGAAGTGGCAAAGATGAACTGGCATCCTTTCATTCCGCCGCCGGATGGGCACGGCAACTTTGGCTGGGGCGGCATTCCCAAGGGCGCATCGCGGATTTTCTTTGCGTATATCGGATTCGACGCGGTCTCAACGGCGGCGCAGGAGGCCAAAAAGCCGCAGCGCGATATGCCCATCGGCATTCTCGGGTCGCTGGTGATCTGCACCGTCCTGTACATCCTGGTGTCGCTGGTGCTGACCGGCCTGGTGAGCTACAAGACGCTCAACGTGGCGGCTCCGGTAGCACTGGGCATCGATGCGACGGGCGTGGGCTGGGGCTCGGTGCTGGTGAAGATCGGTGCGGTGTTCGGGCTGGGCTCGGTGATGCTGGTGATGCTTCTCGGCCAGTCGCGGGTCTTCTACTCGATGTCGAAGGACGGCCTCTTGTGGAAGTGGGCGTCGGACACGCATCCGAAGTTCCGCACGCCGTGGATCTCGACCATCGTGGTGGGAAGCTTCGCCGCGGTAATGCCGGCGTTTCTGCCTATCGACAACCTCGCCGACCTGGTGAACATTGGCACACTGCTGGCCTTCACCATCGTGAGCGCTGGAGTGTGGGTGCTGCGCGTGAGGCATCCCGACCTGCACCGCCCGTTCCGGACGCCGCTGGTGCCGCTGGTGCCGATTCTCGGCGTTCTCTCCGCGGTTTACCTGATGACCCAACTGGCCCGCATCACGTGGATCGTGATGATCTCGTGGCTGCTGCTGGGGCTCGTGATTTACTTCACGTACTCGGTGAAGCACAGCAAGGTGCAGAAGCTGGCGGTGGCGCAGGAAGGGGATTGAGTAACGCCTCGCGAATACAAATGGGAACGACCTTGCGAATTGCGGGCGGTTTTCCTTATAAACGCGTCGTGTCTTGATAGATACTCTTTGCTGAGGAAGACGATCATGCGTGCGAAAGATGCGCGGACATTTGATATCGTGTACGTTCGGGCAAATCTTGGAAAGCTGATCGGGGCACTCAAACCGCGAGAGTGGTTCATCATCACGGTGGACGGCAAGCCGAAGGCGAAGGTGGTTGCGCTCACCGACAAGCAAAAAGAGGCGCTGGCCAAGCAGAAAACCTAAAAGAGGAACGGTGGCCCGTCCCCCTTTTACATTCGTGGGTGACTTGTAGAGTTCCGGCTACGCCGTGGTCTTCGCGCAAAACTCGTCAAACGCGCGGACCAGTTCGCCGGCGATCTGCTGCGCCGTGGCCTGCTCGATGACGTAGCGCTGCATCAGGTAGACCAGCTTGCCATCGCGCAGGATGGCGATGGCGGGCGAGCTGGGCGGGTTGCCCTCAAAGTAGCTGCGCGCGCGCTCGGTGGCCTCGCGATCCTGGCCGGCAAACACGGTGATCTTGTGGTCGGGCAGATTCGCCGAGTTGGAGAGCGCCAGCCGCACGCCGGGGCGCATCTTGCCCGCCGCGCAACCGCAGATCGAATTCACCACCAGGAGCGTCGTTCCCGGCTCGGCCAGCGTCGCGTCCACCTCTTCGGCGGTGCGAGTTTCCTTAATTCCAGCACGCACCAGCTCCTCGCGCATGGGAATGACCATTATTTCTGGATACATGTTTGCCTCCGGCAGGGAACTGCCTGTTTCTATTCTACGGATTTGGGGCGCGCAAGGCTACTGCCATGCGCGTTTCGGTCAGCATGGTCAAACCCGCATTCCTCACCCGCGGTGAAAACATGTAGCGCCAGCCTCCCCGGGCTGCGAATAACTCAATGCGGAAGGAGGCAGGCCAAGTCATGGCTTAGGCAAAATGCTCCGCTGTGGGAAGGTCCGGGTCGCGCAGCCGCCAAATAGCCCATCAACTCCCTGGAGCATTGCCGCGGCGGGTTCATCTGCCGTTGGCGGGCGAATCGAGAGCACTCTGCGTAAGGCGGGGTAAGTCGACGGAATCGAAACAATCCGGTCTCCCTGTTGCAGATATGTGACATCGACACGATTCCCCATTGGGATGAACAGCTGATGCGAGGCTGGACTACCCAGTATGACTCTGGTATGAACCCTCGGACCTTCCGGATGCTGCAGCATGCCGGACCATCCAGGCCGGATGTTGCCCCCTCCCCACCTTAAAGTTCCCGAAGCGCCAGCCGCATGCAAGGAGTCAAGCTCCTGAGGCGTGAATTGGTATTGCACTGGCGTGTTCGCCATGATCAGGCGGTCTGCAGGGCCGCTGGGATCGAGCGAATAGCACGAGATTTCATCGTCCTGCAGGTCGTATCCCTGAGAACGCGCGAGCGCATGGTAGTGAGCAACGTCCGTCATTCGATAATGGGTCGGAATTGGAGATCGGATCATTCGCTCGATGACTTGAGCGAGTATTTCGCTGGCTTCTCCATTTCCCTGCTCTGAAGCGAGCGACAGCCAGTGAATGGCAAAGTCAAATGAGGGAGTGATGCCCAAAGGATTCGGCACCGGGTAATCGTGTGGGCAATCGCCGGGGGCAGTCTTAAAAGGCAGATAGATGCACTCCGGAGGAATGTACTCCTCACCAAGGAACATCTGCGCGACTAGCTTTCCGGATTCGGCCTGCTTTTCAACGGTAGTGCGGAAGTTTGTCTCGTCCGCCGCCAGAATCCACAGGTTCCCTCCGCCGAAGGTTGGATCGGTCAGCATCATCTGCTCAAAGGTCGGTGGCGGAACGTAGGCGTTCGGCGTGGCTTGCTGACCCAACAGGGCAAGAGGGCCACACAACAAAAGCACTACCACAGCTAAGGACGACCAACGCATGGTCCCTCCGGTGGAACGATTCAGCCCATGTTAGATGATGCTGCTCAGTTCTCTGGGCTCCCCATGACAGGATTGCAATATCCGTGAGTTTGAAACTGTTTTCTTAGTCTTTTGACCATTTAAGGGCTACTCGGCGGGCACGCAGCCGCGGTTCCTTTCCACATTCTGGATCTGCCGCAGGTCGTTGGCGCGTTCGTCGGTAAGCGTGGTTCCGAAGCCGCCGTGGCCGGCAGTGGGAAAAACAGTGGCCAGAAACGCGGTCCACGCATCGCGCATCGCGATCCACGCGCGTTCCTCGGCGCGCAGCGCGTCCTCGCTGACCGGGGCATTGGGCGGGTCGCCCGGGATGGGCTTGCTGAGGCACGGCGAGGCGACAACCACGCGCCAGGCCTGGTTCAGATGCAGATCGGCCTCTTCGAACTGATCCTGCGTGGCTACCTGTCCCTGCTCCTGCATCTGCAGGTCACCGCGCAACTGCTGCTGCACCATGCGGACAAAGAACTCGTTATGCTCGTTGGGCGCTGCAGCAGCGTGAGCCTTGGCGTAGGCGCCGATGGCCGCATCGAGTGGCTTGACGGCCTCAGTCAACTGCTCGGGTGTCATTCCGGTGACGACGCGCTCGAGCTCCGGCTCGATGGACTCCTCCGGCATGCAGCCACGGTTGCGCTCCACATTCTGGATGCGCCGCAGGTCCTGGTCGCGCTCGTTGGTCAGCATCCACGCGAATCCCGCCGGGTCGGCGTTGGGAAACAGCTTGGTGAGGAAAGCCGTCCAGGCATCGCGCAGCGCCACCCAGGCGCGCTCTTCCTCGCGCAGCGTCGCCTCGCTCGACGGCATGGAGGGCGGATCGCCGGGCTGCGGCTTGTTCAGGCAGGGCGAGTCGATTACCTCGCGGTACATCTGGTTGAGCCGCAGGTCGGCATCCTCAAACTGCGCCTTGGGCGGCTGGGCGATCTGCTGGATCATGTGCAGGTCCATCGAGAGCCGCGAGCGCACCTCGCCGGCGAACCGATCGTTGCGATCGTTGGGTGAGGCCGCGGCGTGGGCCTTGGCGTAGGCGCCGATGGCCGCTTCCACCGGCGCGAGCGCTGTGGAGAGCTCATCGGGCGTCATGCCGGAGACGCTCTTTTCGAGCAGCGGCTCAAGTTCGGCCGGGCCGGTCATGCGATCGGCGACCATCCGCTCCTGCACCATGCGGTAGCCGTCGGGCAGCGCGAACCACTCCGGGCCGGGATCGCCCAGCTTGAGGTCGGTGACTTCGAACTTCTGCGTGCCGTTGCGCGGATCGTCGCGCGTGACCGCCAGGTTGAACTGCAACTGCGGCGAGTACCAGATCTCTTTCGTCACGACGACCGGCTTGTCGTTGCCGAATGCGCCGGGATTGAAGGTGAGCGTCTCGCGCGTTCCCTGGACCTCGAGTCCGTCGATGGTTTTGGTGCCCAGGCTCTCGCGGGTGAGCACGGATTTGCCGTCGCTTGACGGGCCGGCGGGCTCATCGACGGGATGGCCGGTGGGATCGAAGCCGCTCTGGCGGCAGACGCGCCGGTCAGGGATGCAGGTGGTGATCAGCGAAGTCTTGGGGTCATAGACAATGGTGCGCATCAGCGGCGGGTCGCGGTCGGAGTCGGCCGGAACCAGGTCGCGGCCCTCGCGATACTCGCGGCCTGTGCCGTCGCGCGCCACCAGCGTGTAGTATTTTTGCGCCACCGTGGTGCCGTCGGGCAGTTGCCGGACGATCTGCACGTCGACTTTGGCGTGGAAGGGTTGGCCGGTGGCCAGCGGAATGAAAAGGCCCTCCACATGTTGGCCCATTCCGCTGTCCGGGTCGGGCGCGTGAGCTTCAGCCGCATCGGAAGACGGCGCCACCTGGCCCGCGATTTGTGGGTGCAGGCAGCAGGGGTAAACCAGGCAAAAAGCGACCAGCGCAACGCGCGGGGTAAAGCTCTTCATGGGAACGCTCCGCGGATTCGATAGCAGTATAACGGGAGTTTTCCGGTCTCTGTTCGGTCTTCAGCGGATTCCTGTACTCTTTTTCTTTGACGATTCTTCAAGACATTCCGCTCGCACCCTTCACCACCTTTGGCGTTGGCGGCGCGGCGCGCTGGTTTGCCGAGGCTGCCAGCGAGGACGAGGTTGCCGAAGCCGTCGCCTGGGCGCGTGAGCATGCCGTGCCGCTCTTTGTGCTGGGCGGCGGCAGCAACCTGCTGGTTTCAGACGCCGGCTTCGACGGGCTGGTGCTGCGGATTGCGCTGCGCGGCATTACCAGAGTCGAGGACGGTGACGGCCATCGCCTCTGGCATCGCATCTATCGAGCCGCCGCCGGCGAACCATGGGAGCACTGCGTGCAGCAGACCCTGGACGGCGATTGCGCAGGGTTGGAATGCCTCTCCGGCATTCCCGGCACCGTGGGCGGCACGCCGGTGCAGAATGTGGGCGCTTACGGACAGGAGGTGTCGTCGACGATCGACCGCGTGCGGGCCTTCGACCTGCACGACCGGGCCTTCGTGGAATTCACGGCCGCTGAATGCGGATTCGCCTATCGCCGCAGCCGCTTCAACTCAACCGACCGTGATCGCTTCATCGTGACGCGCGTCGACTACCGGCTTACGCCGGGCGGAGCGCCCACGCTGCGCTACGCTGACGTGCAACGCGAGCTGGAGGCAGCGGGTATCGGCAGCCCTACACTGGTGCAGGTGGCCGCGGCGGTGCGCCGCATCCGCCGATCCAAGGGCATGCTGATCGTCGCCGGCGACCCCGACAGCGGCAGCGCGGGCAGCTTCTTCAAGAACCCGGTGATCGGCCAGGAGCGTTTCCGGGAGATCGCAGCACAGTTCGAGAAAGAGCCGCCCCATTTTCCTGCCGGATTGGGCGCAGACGATTCCAACAGCGTCAAAATCCCGGCTGCGTGGATGATCGAACAGGCTGGCTTCCGCAAGGGCTATGCACTTGGCGAAGCCGCCATCTCCTCGCTCCACACGCTTGCGCTCGTGAACCGCGGCCGCGCAACTGCGCAAGAGATACTCGCGCTCGCCGCGCAAATCTCCGCCGCCGTCGAAGCCCGCTTCGGATTGCAGCTTGAAAGAGAGCCGGTGCTGGTGGGGTTCTAGGGCATTTAGGAAGCGAACCTTAGTCTCGGGACACTAGCCTGCGCTAAGATGGCGAGGGTCCTGTGGTTTCAGGAGGAAGACGCTGAAAACCGCGCAAAATCCCTACGACGCCGTCGCTTATCCCGGCCATTCTTATCCTGACACGCACCCTGACCGTCTGGCTGCCATGGCGATTCTGCATGGGCTCACGCCGGCCCCGGTGGAGAGCTGCCGCGTGCTTGAAATCGCATGCAGTGACGGCGCCAACCTGATTCCCATCGCTTATGCGGCTCCCGCGGCCGAGTTCGTGGGATTCGATCTGGCGCGGCTGCCGGTCGAGCGTGGCCAGCGCCGCATCGCCGAACTCGGCTTGAGAAATGTGCGTCTCTTTCAGATGGATCTGCTTGAGGCCGGAGCAGACCTAGGCCGGTTCGATTACATCATTGCCCACGGCCTCTACGCCTGGTCTCCGGAACCGGTACGGGACCGGCTGCTGGCGCTCACCGGCGAGCTGCTCACCGGCGATGGAGTCGCGTTCATCAGCTACAACACCATGCCTGGAGGCCACCTGCGCTCCATGATGCGGGACATGATGCTCTTCGGCGCGAAGGGCTTTGAAGATCCCGAGCAGGAAGTGGCGGAAGGACTGAAGTTCCTGCATCTCCTGGCTGGCATGTTGCCGGAGAACGACGTATACCGGGCGCTACTTGAGAGCCAGTTGCAGCGGATGGAAAAGCACAACCTGGCGGCCATTCGCCACGATGAGCTAAGCGATGTCTATCATCCGGTGCACTTCGCGGATTTTGTGGAGCACGCACGCAGGCACGGATTGCAGTACATCAGCGAGGCGCAACTGCCTCCGCCTACCGATCCCAGCTACCGAGCGGAGATGCAATCGGCGCTCGCGAGCAAAGCGGGCAGAGACTTTCTTGGTCAGGAGCAGTTACTGGACTTTGTGCGCATGCGCGGCTACCGGGAGACGCTGCTGTGCAGAGCGGACCGGGTGGTGCGGCGCGGCTTTCCCGCGGAGCATTTTCGGCGGTTATTGCTTTGCTCGCAGACCACCGCGGAGCCGGGTAAGACGCCCGGCGCAACCGCCTTTGTGCTGCCTGGCGGTGTCAGAATGGAATCGAATCACCCTGGCGTCACGGCTCTGCTCCGGGAGCTGGGAGAAACATGGCCGCGCGCGCTGGCATGGGAGGAGCTGGAGCCGCTGCTTGCCGAAGCGCGGCTTGCCCTGGATGCGGACGGCTCCGCATTATTGATCCGGCTGGCGGTAGCGAAGATGATCGAGCTGCGCGCCTGGAACCCTCCCGTGGCGCGGACCATCGCAGAGCGGCCCAGGGCTAGCGCCTGCACCCGGCATGAGGCCGCGACGCAGGCGCAGGTCACCACGCTGCTACACACCACCGCAAGCTTCGACGACGCGAAGCTGCGCCGCCTGCTTGCGCTGCTCGACGGCACGCTTGATCGCCGCGGCCTTCTCGAAGCCATGGGCAGAGATTTTCCTGAGGTCTCGCAGGCTGAGCTCGAAGCGGGAATCGAACTCGGTCTTCAGCTCTTCTTGAGGGGTGGAGTTCTGGAATCCTGAGCCGCGGGCGCGAGCTGTGACGTGCATCCGTCACAGTCTTCGGGGGAATCCTGTACTATGGGTCCGAGCGGAGATTGGCCAAATATGGAACGGATGCTGGCTACACCGGCCGATGCCGAGATCATTCTGAAACTTTATAAGCTGCGCACGGAGACCGTGATGCGGCAGGCGCGTGCGTGGGTGACAGGCGAGTTCTGGCCGAAGACAGCGGAGGAGTACTTTGCCGTGTCGGAGAATCCCGCCGATCCGCACAATCCCTGGCTCAGGCAAGTGCTTACCTACTGGGATATGGCTGCGGCCATGGTGCTGCACGGCGCGGTTTCCGCCGAGCTGTTTGTGGACTGCAATGCGGAGGGATTCTTTCTGCTGGCCAAGTTTGCACCCATCCTGGATGCCGTGCGCGAAAAGAATCCCGGCTTCCTGGCCAAGACCGGCGAGCTGGTGAACCGGTTCTCGAGCGCGGCGCAGCGCTATGAGGCGGTGCTGAAACGCGTGGAAGCCACGCGCAGCGTTCGTTCAGTCAAGCAGAAGCAGTCGTGATTCTCACCCTGTGAACCCTTAGCAGTTCCGCGGGCTCGTGCACTTGTGTAAATCGGCTGCCGCGGAGCATGATAAATGCTGTTTAACCCGATCGGTTCCACCCGGAGGTTCCCATGAAGCGTGTACTTGCATTGGCGGCAGGCTTTGCGCTGGCTGTTATGGCAGCGCAGGCGGCGGATTCATCCCACATCAACGGCTGGATTTCGGACTCGGGCTGCGGCGCCAAGCACACCGGAACCGGCGCCGAGTGCGTGAAGGCCTGCATCAAGAGCGGCAAGGCCCCAGTCTTCGTCGATGAAGAGAAGAAAGAAGTCTGGAAGATCGACAATCCCGATGCGGTGAAGGACTTTTACGGCGATCACGTTACGGTGACTGCGACCGCAGACGCGTCCAGCATGACGGTGCACATCGACGCGATCGCAGCAGCCCAGTAGCATCCACAGCGGGTGGACTCGCCACAGGAGAGCAACTTCTGGTAGTGTCGTATCCGTTCCCTTTTCGGACCGGTTGCATGCGGTGCGTCTGGGAGCAGGTCAGACGGAATCGACCGCAATCGACCGGAAATCACATGGCACGAGCAATCTGGAACGGCAAAGTCGTTGCCGAAAGCGATCAGACCGAAGAGGTGGAGGGAAATGTGTACTTTCCCGAGGCCAGCCTCAAGCGGGAGTACTTTCGGCCCAGCAGCACCACTTCAACCTGTCCCTGGAAGGGCCAGGCGCGTTATCTGAGCCTGTTGATCGACGGCCAGGACAACCCGGACGCAGCCTGGTACTATCCCGACCCGAAGCCCGCTGCGCGCAAGATCAAAGGGTTTGTAGCCTTCTGGCGCGGCGTGGAAGTGGAGAAGTGAGAGAAGCAGGGATCAGGGAACAGGTGTCAGGGATCAGCCGCTTCGATAGGGACTTAGGGACTAGGGAATAGAGACCAGCCGCCCGAACGAACAAAGATAGTCGGCCTTGGGCACTTTTGCTAAACAATCTTGCCTGAAGCGCGGAGATCGCATGCGCTTGCGCGCAGCTCTTTTCTTACTTTGCATTTCTGTTGCCGCTTCTGGGTGTGCGCACCAAACGGCCGCACCCGTTGCGGCTGCGCCCACGCTCGCGGGCGATGCGGCGCATCCCGGCCACACAGAGGGATGGGTCGACACCAAGCTCTATTTCGGCCTTGGGCCGGCGGATCAGCCGGATAAAGGAATCAGCGAGGCCGCCTGGCGGGAGTTCCTGGACAGGGAAGTAACGCCGCGGTTTCCAGACGGCCTGAGCGTGATGGACGTATACGGCCAGTGGCTGAGCAAAGGTGCTGCCGCGCCGGAGCGGCTGCGCTCCAAGCTGCTCATCATCGACTACCCAGACAATGAAGAGAACCGCGCCAGGATCGCCGCCATTCGCGCCGCCTGGAAGCAGAAGACCGGCGACCAGTCAGTGCTGATGGTGACGGCGCCGGCGGATGTTTCGTTCTGAGTAACCTCTGTGCCTCGGGAAGAGCGCACAAACGGCCGGCGCGCGGCTCTATTCGCGGCCAACAGAGCGGTGAAGCGTCGTGATGAGTTGGATGGCGAGCACGTTGTCATTCCGCTCGGTGCCGGAGCCGAGGTGCTCGTATTCGTAGCCGACCTTGATGAGCTGGAGTCTGTCGGGACGAAAGCCTGCCGCCGTCTCGACAACTTGCGTTTTGCCGGATGCACTCGTACTTGAGAAACCGTTGCGCACGGCAATATACCAGCGCGGGCTCAAAACCTGCTTCAACTCACCGTATCCAGCCCACTCACGGAATGTGGGAATGGCGTGGTACGGCATGAAGAAATGCTGCACTTCGCCTTGCGCGCTGGTGTGGCCGTGAGCCCAATTGACATCGAGCCCGAAGGCGGTGGCCGGCAATTTGTTCGGATTCGCTTCGCCGGGGAAGAAGTATGGATATTGGCGGTCGAGATAGGGGCCGCGATACGAAGAAACTCCAACCCGGAAACCCTGGCGGATGGTGTACCCTGCGCCGCCAGCCCAGTTGCCATACTGGTCGTGGGCAAAGATGCTGCGCGGATTGGCGGGAGACGAGTTGGCAAATTGCAGCCTTGCATCCCACTTGCGGTACGTCGCGTCCACCTGGGCTCCGGCGACGCCGGTAAGTGATACCGGCGCGTAATAGTAGCCGTATCCGATGGGAAGATCGACAAGGGCGTTGTCGGCGTCGTCATAGCGCAGGAGGAACGATCCGAAAGCCGACGACATCTGCCCAGCGCGCACCAGTACAGAGCCGTTCTTGAATATCCGCGAATAGTTGAGGGTGGACTGAAGGACCTCGCCTTTCGCTCCGTAGCCCGGGGTAGACAGCTCCGAAAAGAAATAGGGGCGTGTGACGAGTTGCAGTGCGCCCGTGACGAACCAGTTGTTGTTGATCTTCCATGTGGGATAGACCACGGAACGCGAGCCCGCGATCATGGGAGAGCCCGACCTTGGCGCTTCAGTCAGTTCGTTGGAAGCAACCGCCTGGGCAGTGAGTGTGGCGCGCAGATCGAGCCCTGAAGAGGCCTCCTGCGCCGCGAGGAGTTGCGTGCCGAGCAGCGCGGACGCAATGCACAGCAGAAGCGTATTACGGGCGGCTATTCTCATCCTGCCATCACCTCCATCAGTAGCGGCTCCATCTGCTCCGGAATTGAGAACGCGGCGGAGTGTTTGGTGAGAATCTCGCGCGGCAGGTTCACGAAGACATCCACGATATGCGGATCGAATTGCGTGCCCGCGTTTTCGATGAGGATGGAAATCGCTCTTTCGTGGGTCATGCCGCGGCGATAGGAGCGATCGGTGGTCATGGCGTCGTAGGCATCCGAAACATGAATGATGCGCGCCTCAATCGGCGTCTCTTCGCCGGATTGGCCCTTGGGATAGCCGGTGCCGTCCCAGTTCTCGTGATGCAGCTCAACGGCCGCAAGGTAGGGCGCGAAGCCCTGAACGCCTTCGAGAATCCGGCGGCCAATGACGGGATGCAGCTTGACGATCGCGAACTCCTGTGCGGTGAGACGGCCTGGCTTTTGCAAGACGCTGTCGGCGATACCGATCTTTCCCACGTCGTGGAGAAGCGCGCCGATGCGAATGCGCTCTATTTCGCTGAGGCCGAGTTGCAGCGCGGAGGCGGTGGCGCAGGATAGCTGGCTGACGCGAGCGCTGTGACCGGCAGTGTACTGATCGCGCGCATCGAGCGCGTTGGCTAGAGAGCCGACAAACTCAAGGTAAGCGGCCTCAAGATTTTCACCTGCGGCGCGGACAGAAACCGCGACACGGTTGAAGATCTCTGCCAACTGCTGGATTTCAAGAATCGAAGAAGGCTGACCTTCGAGCTCGACGAGTTTGCCGGTGCGCACGGCATTGCGGAGATGAGCAACGACCGCCGCAATGGGCTTGACGATGGAACTGGATGAGCCCAAGCTGCAGGCGAAAGCCACCAGGACACAAACCAATGCCAGGGTCAGGAAAAGCTTGTTCAACCTGGATTGAATGGGAGCCGTGGCCGTGTCAACATTTTCGAAACTGAGAAGAAGGAAACCGTCGCCGTAGGACCCGATTGGAAGCGAGATCCAATTGTTGCCCTCGAAGCGCAGGTCGCACTCCGACGGCTCTTTGCAGCCGGCCAGAGCTTGCTCCAGTTCATTGAACGGAATATGAGGGAGGTTGGAGTTGATTACCTTTCCGTTATGCACCAGTGCCACCTGGGTGGTGAAGTCGGAAAAGTCAAAGTATTCGCCCACCGAAAGAATGCCGAGGTTTTCGTCGCTCTCATCCACAGGTACTGAGGCCACCTGGAACGTGCGACCGGCGAGAAGCCGTAATTCGGAGCGATTGCGATCGAGAAGGGAGAGGTCCAAAGGTATGAGCTGGCCAGGCGCTTGGGAATTCGGCACGGCGTTGCGAAAGACTCCCGCGAGAGGCGCGCCACTGGGTGCGGAGATGAGCATGAAGTCAAAGCCCATGTGCTCGCCAAGCTCACGCAATTGATCTTCCAGCGTGTTGCGGGCCTCTACGTTGTGCGGGTGGGCCAGTAGCAACTGCATTCCCGCTTTGAGCGCGGAGTTTTCGCCTGCCACCTTGAGGAAACGACTGTTTTGCAGGTCTCCTCTGGATTGCATCTTGGCGATGGCCGCCTGGCGCTGACGCAGAGACGTTTGCAGTCCATCGTGGACGGTCGATTGCACGAAGCGCTGAATCATCCAGAAGCTGCTGGCCAGAAGCAGCGCGAAAGGGATGAAACAGATCAGGAATGCGCGGGTTCTGAAGCGTGTCGTCACTCTGATCCACCCGCGTGAGCCGGGTTTTGATTCGCTTGCGCTTCCTGCTTTAGATCTTCATTAAGGGGGATGAAGAAGTCGGCAACCGAATCGTGGCCCTTTTCAACGACGATCGGCTTGCGGAAAAATCCGGCAGACTTGTGCCAGGCAACCAGGGTGTATTGACCAGGCGGAACATCTGGAATGCGGTACCGCCCCGAGGCATCGGGCCGTGCATACCAACGGTTCGGCGTGACCACAATAGTGGCCGCCATATTGGGATGCAAATGGCAATAAACGTTCACGATGCCGGGCTTGGGGAAACTCACCTTGCGGGTTTCACCCTTGTCGTAGCTGCCGAGATCGAAGGTCTTGGGCTTCGAAAGAGAGTAGATGTTGTGAAAGATCGGGTCCATGTTGGGGAAAGAGACGGTGGACCCAACAGGAACCACAACGAGATCGGGCATGAATTGGCGATCGAGCTGCTGCACCTGCGCGGCCGGGGCCGGCGAATCGGCGGCAGCAGAGTCTGCTCCTTCGAGATAGACGACGACACGCGACTGCTCATAGGCGAGCGGATTCTCTTCGCTATCCTTGCCGAGTTCCACCTCCGCGCCGCGCTGATAAACAGACACAGGAGCCGTAACCCGGGGCCTTGTCAGCTTCCTTTTGATCAGGATTGTTCCTGTAACGCTCTGTGCGCCGGCGCAGGCGGCGAATAGAGTGGCCGCACAAGTGAAAAGGAGCCCTCTGAATCGCATAGATCTCAATGCCTCTGAATCAACAAAATCGCTTACGCTCTTTATCGGCCGATTTATGGACTGAGTGAAGCGCAAGATGGTCGATTCAACGGTCAGTCTATGTTTATTGGGCAATACGCGGGTATCCCACGAACCGGGCACCGTATGGCGATTTGGAGATCGATTTTGTACGAATGTCCCATATTGCTGCAAGGACTGAAGCCGACGGGTATTTGCGGTCTTTGCGGCGCCCTTCGACTTCGCTCAGGGCAGGCTTAGAAGCCGTGCCCTGACACAAAGCTCTCGTGGGTTTTTGGTGGGGCAGGGTTCGCGGTTTCCCACCTTAGCCGATTCGCAAAAGGCGCGAATCGCCGAAGGTGGGGCACCCATTTTCGTGCGGCTGCGGTCGAGTACGCACGGAACTGGTCAACACGCTTGAAGCCGATCAGTACGCCTGCAACTGATCCAGCGGCAGGCGGACGCGGAAGCATGTCGAGCCGGGTTCGGATTTTACGCTCAGGTGTCCGCGATGTTTGCGGACGATGCGCATGGCGTAGTCGAGGCCCAGGCCCAGGCCGCGGCCGGGGGCTTTGGTGGTGAAGAAGGGCTCGAAGATGCGTTCCTGCAGCTCGGGCGGGATGCCGGGGCCGGTGTCCCAGATTTCTACCAGCAGCATTTCGGCTTCGAGCCTGCAGGTGATGCGCAGCAGGCCGTGGTTGCCGAGCGCGTCGAGGGCGTTTTCGATGAGCGCGGTCCAGACCTGGTTGAGCTCGCCGCCATAGGCGCTGATGCGCGGCAGGTTGGGCTCGTAGTCGCGCTCGATCTGGATCTGGTTCATGTGCGAACTGAGCATGAGGAGCGTGGCGTCAAGGCCGGCGGGCACGTCCACTTCGAGGATGGGCGCGCGGTCCATGTTGGAGTAGTCCTTGACGGCGTCGATGAGGTCGAAGATGCGGGCGGTGGAGTTGACCAGGGTCTCGGCGGCGCGGATGGAGCGCAGGTAGCGGACGAAGAACTGGAGCGAGATGCAGACTTCCGTGGGGCTCAGGACGGTGCGCAGCTCGTCGAGATCGGCCGCTGAGACGCCCTGCTCGGCCAGTTGCGGGGCCATCTCCCACGCGTCTTCGCAGCCAATCTCGTTCAGCCAGCCGCGGACTGATTCCTCGCGCGAGATGTAGGCCAGCGCGCCCGGCTCCGGCGCGGGGCTGGGCAGCGGAACGGCGCGGGTGAGGATGTTCTCCTCCCACGCTACAATGGCGCGAATCTGCTGCTCGTTGAGCGCAAGCTTGACCAGCTTGAAGCGGTTGTTTCGGTTGGCCTGCAGCGCTTCAATTACGCTGGAGGCGGCGCGCTGCGCGGCGGAGGCGGGGTTGTTGAGCTCGTGGGCCAGGTTGCCGGCCAGCTTGCCGAGCGCATTGAGCTTTTCCGCCTGCTGCTCGATGCGGGTGACCTCGCGCACGCGGTCAAGCAGCGTGGTGACGGCGCGCTGCGCCATGGAGGGGATGGCCTGAAGCATCTCAGGAAACAGCGAACGGTGAATCAGCAATCCCCAGACAGGAGAGACGGCGAGTCCCTGGCCGCCGTAGCTCACCATGCGCGAGAAAGGAAGAATGCCGGTCATCTGGCCGGAGCGGCCCGTGAACAGAGCCATGGAGCCGGCGTGCAGGCGGCGTACGTGGATCTCGCCCTTGAGGATGAGGACCATGTCCTCGGCTGCGGCGCCCTCTTCGAAGAGGATCTCGCCGGCGCTGGCGACCACCTCACGCCCGTTCCGCGCGAGCCAGAGGCGTTCATCGAACGGCAGGCCGTGCAGCGGCACAATGTGGTCGAGGGCCGCTGCTATCTCTTCAGGCGGTGTGGGAGTTGCGGGTGCGGTTACGGTGAGGGAAAGCATCCGGTACCTCCGGCGGCACACCTTCAGGATAGTAGATTCGGCGAGCGGTGTTTTCCACGAAGCGAAAAAGGGAGGGATGAATGGCCGGAATTGCGCTGTGTGAAGCGCTGGATTTGCTAGATTTTCACGCCTAGAGCCTGGCGATTGCCGGGTTCTTCGAGTCTTGCTAGCCGGGCGCTCGGAAATATCGTAAGGGTAGCGCGCCGGCGACGGCCAGCACCACAATGGCCGGTTCAATGGGCTCACGGTAATCCATGAGCACCAGCGAGAGGTAATAGGTGAGCGGGAAAACCAGGATCAGCACCAGATAGGGCATGAGCGCGTCAGGGTTCCATCGACCTAGCTTGCGCACGCCCAGCGCCAGCAGCAGCGTGACGCCGCAAACGTAGAACATATTGGGCAGCTCGGTGGGCTCGATGGCCAGGTATTCGGGACGGAAGGACCAGTAGCCGGTCCAGTAGTAGACCGCGCGGTGGACGATGGCGCGGGCGAAGTCGCCGGGATGGCTGCGAATCCAGGAAGCGGCCAGAGAATGCTTCTCAGCCAGGTAGGGAACTTCGCCCAGTTCGAGGAACTTCTTCATCTCGGCGGGATTGCTGGGCGGATGCGCGGAGGGGTTCGAGGGCGGATTGGCGGGCGAGGCGTTGTCGTAGTTGCCGGCGTAGATGTTGATCCAGTAGTCGTCGCGAACCGGGCAGAGAACGTGCAGGACGCGGTAATTGCGCACTGTCCAGGGAGTGAGCGCCACGAGCAGAGCGCATGTGGCCAGAGCGCCATTCCGAATCCTCTTTCGCATTGACGACAGGCCGGGCGTGCCGGCTTTGTGCGCCTGCCAGAGCGCCAGCCCGAGCAGGAAGGGAAACACCGAGAGCACGCAGGGATTGGATTGAGCGGTTATGCCGTACAGCAGGCCGAAGCCCACCCACGGCAGCCAGCCGCGCGCCGCATGAATGCGCTGTGCGATGCAGAAGCAGGTGGTGAACAGCAGCGAGGTGAGCGCGTACTCCCATACGCGATCGGCGGAAAAATAGATGGCGAAGGGATAGAACGCCCAGGCCCAGGCGGCAATGCGCGCGGCGCGCCCGCCCAGCGAGTACTTGGCGCTGAAGTAGACGGCGATGCAGTTGAGCGAAGAGAAGAGGCTGTTGAGCGAGAGGATGATGAATCCGGAAGTGAGCGTGTAGATGCCGAAGAGGCGAAAGATGCCGGCGAGAAGAAAGGTATAGAGCGGCGGGACCATCGCCGTGGGGCCGGTAATGGGGTAGACCGGCGAGCTGAAGCCGTGGCCGCTGGCCAGGGCGCGCGCAACCCAACCCACCTCCCAGCCGAACTGCTCGTAGTGCTGATCCGCGTCAGGAAGCTGGCGGAAGTAGAAGACCACCACCACGAGACGGATGGCGAATGCGGCCAGAACAATTACAGAAAGGCGCCAGCGCAGCGCTGTCTTTTGTTCCGCTACTGCTAAAGGCGCACTACGAGTAGCCATTGACACCGGTGGAAGCGAAGGAGATTTAGTTTGATATTAACAAGGTAGACGAAAGCAGGTTAGCGCAGATTACTGTAAGCGACGAATTCCTGTTCATGCAGAGTCAGGTTTCTTGACAGATTCTTAGGAAAGCGGGCCGCAGGGAGACGCATTCTGCGCGTGCCGGCCACTGTGACTACGGATGGTATGATGG
>JBAUCP010000860.1:0-2606 GCA_049677625.1 Occallatibacter sp.
CGGCTACCGGCTTTCCCGACTTATCGGTCACAACAACGTCGAGCTTGATCAGGCCGTCCGGCGAGTTCAGCGCGGGCGCCAAAGGTTGGGAAAGCGCTGGTCCCCCGGGAGCCGGCGATGCTGGAGATTGAGGCTGCCCGGCGATTTGCGACGGAGCGGCCGTCTGGGCGCAGAGAGAAGCCGCAAAACAGAGTGCCAGGGCGGGCGAGATTACGGCGGGCGAGACCAGGGCGGGCGAGAGAAGATGCAAACACGGTCGTCGCAATGCCTCTCCTTTGGCTTCACTCGCTGCTTTACGGCTCGCGATCAGCGTCGATTCTGTTCCGACGAGAATTTTAGTCTCAGCGGGGCCGCTCGTTCCTGACGCGGTTTTGGGCCTTTGCTCTATCTCTGGCCGGGGGTAGAAAAGGTTGGGTGATGGTACGGACCGGGCAGATGATGGCAGATTGCGCCGGAAAATGATCGGGCATGCCGCAATCTTCTGCGCTGGTCCCCGATTGCGATGGTATTCCAATACGAGGGAATTTTCGGCAATTGGTTCGTCGATCAAGAAATGTACCGAATGCGGTGTCAATTCTTTTTCGGTTCATAAGCTTACGATCGACAGTGCTGCAGCCGCTTGCCGCTCACAGTTGCACGAGTCGAAGCTGGTGAGCCGGGGGACTAAGCCGCTTTTTCAAAGCTGATAGGCTAGACGTGAAATCACATTCACGGTCTATATCCACTGGTTCCGTTGCTGAGAAAGGAAAGTCCCATGGATTTGCGTCGCCCCGCAGTTGCACCTTCATTCGCCAACGCTCAACGGCCCCTTAACGTGCCCGCCATGGGCATTCCGGCGAGAATCGAAGAGAGCTTGCGTCGCTCTATACCAATGCTGCCTGTCGAGCTGCAAGGGCTAGTCAAGGGGCTAATTTCGCCGAAAGCATTGGCGGAAATCGCAACAACACTAGCTGTGTGGGCGACGTCTCAGCTTATCGGAGTCGGGGAACTGGCGGATTTGGTCTTCCTTCTTGCCAGTGCAGTGATCTTGGGCAGAACGGCTCTCGATACCGGGAAGGAATTGCTCCTCTTCAGCTCGGCGATTATGCAGGCGCGCACTTCCAATGACCTCGATACAGCGGCGAAGCACTTTGCCAGGGCTGTCACCTTAGCGGGGTTCACAACGATCTCAGCAGTTCTCCTAAGAAGGGCGACCCCGGCGACGGCTCCAGAAGGCGTCGCTGTGGAGACAGAAGGATTGGCTGCGAATGCGGTTAACGAGACCCCCTACGCACGCACTGTGAAAACTCTCGATCTCAAAGTCATTAAGAAGATAGTCGTCGATACGTGGAAGCAACCGCGAAAGTGGCCAGTAAAGGTGTTCAAGCTCAGGCCTGGCCAGGGAGTCGGTGACGCTGTCGAAGTCGACGGTTATATCACTACTGAGCAGTCTGTCGCAGGCGCATCCCTTAGAGAAGTGGAGCGGAGAATGGGATTCAAGCCAGGATACCTTGGGGACGCAGCAGCGATCGTTCGACTGGACCGCCTACCCATGTCGCCGGAGTTCGATTTGCGTTTTTACAACAATATCCACGGAGGTGGAGTGAAGCCCCCCGACCCACGCTTTCCGCTGGGCCCCGGCTACCCTCAGTGGGAGCTGCTTCAGAAAGTCCCCGCCCGCATAACACGCATTATTTCGAATTGAGTTGACATTGCGCGGGGACCGCAGTCTCGCCGGTTGCCTCAGCCTACTGAGATTGAGAAAATCCTCATCTCTCCTGGTTCCGGGTGGCTGACCGGCGGAGCGGAAGCTTCATCACTACGCCGCAAAGTAAGGCGCGGCCTGCCTACCGGGTCCGCACGAATCGTGTGCCATACTGAATTCGTCCGCGATTCGTCTGCGGCGACTTGCCCTGAGGTCAACCAGTTTCCATGCCCGGCACGCCCAATCCGGAGTTCTTGCGGCGCGCGATTGCGCTAGCTACTGAGAATGTGACCAGCGGAGCGGGCGGGCCGTTTGCGGCGGTGATTGTGCGCGATGGCCAGATTGTGGGCGAGGGCGTGAATACCGTGACCGCCACGCACGATCCCACCGCGCATGGCGAGGTGAACGCCATTCGCGCGGCGGCCAGGGCGCTAGGGACGTTTACGCTCACAGGATGCGAGCTGTATACAAGCTGCGAGCCCTGCCCGATGTGCCTGGCCGCGGCTTACTGGGCGCGCCTCGATGCGGTGTACTACGGCGCCTGCGCGGCGGATGCGGCGCGGGCCGGGTTTGACGACGCGTTTCTGTATGAGGAGATGCGGAAGGATGTGGCCGAGAGACGGATGCCGTCTGCGCAACTGCTTGGGGATGAGGCCTGGGCGAGCTTCGCGGCCTGGCTGGTTTCGCCGAAGCGGGTGGATTATTGAGAGATCGCCGAAAGGCTGGATGGTTAGGATTCGTGCTTTCCCACCTTAGCCGCACAGAACGCGGCGAAGGTGGGGCACCCCTTATCGTGCTGGGTTGAGAGTGGCTGGGTGAGGGTTGTGGTTTCCCACCTTAGGCGCGATAAGGCTGCACCGAAGGTGGGAAACCCGGCTGGATGGCTGTATTTTGCCGGGTTTGCCTCCCACCTATGCGGTAT
>JBAUCP010000861.1:0-4271 GCA_049677625.1 Occallatibacter sp.
CATTCATCCCTGAAAACGAGCGTTTCATCACTGCAACCTGCCATCTGATCCCTGAAACCCAATCTATGCCCGGCAATCGGTTCAATGCGTACCAGAATCACGGCGTCGGAATCGGCCTGCGCATTCCGCACTACGATCACATCTTTTCGCGCAAGCCGGTCGTCGACTGGTTCGAGATCATCTCAGAGAATTACATGATTGACGCCGGCCGCCCTCTGGCCATGCTCGATCAGATTCTGGAGCGCTACCGCGTGGTGCAGCACGGCGTGTCGATGTACTTCGGCTCGGTCACCGCACCCGATCCCGAGCACCTGCGCCGCCTGAAGCAACTCGTTCGCCGCACCAAGACTCCCTGGCTCAGCGATCATCTCTGCTGGGGCTCGGTGGACGGAACCTATACGCACGACCTGCTCCCGCTTCCTTACACATGGGAGGCGGTCGAGCGCACCGTGGAGCGAGTCCGCATGGTGCAGGACTATCTGGAGATTCCCGTCGCGGTAGAAAACGTGAGCTCGTATGCGGCATTCACCGCCTCCGAGATGACCGAGTGGGAGTTTTTGACCGAGGTTGTGGAGCGCGCCGACTGCGGCATGCTGCTCGACGTGAACAACATCTATGTTTCGGCGATGAACCACGAGTTCAATCCGCACGATTACGTAAATGCCATCCCCGCGCATCGCGTAGCGCAGATTCACGTCGCCGGCCACTCGCGCTACGAAAAATACATCCTCGACACGCACGACCATCCGGTCATCGACCCGGTGTGGGAGCTTTACGCGCGGGCCATCGAGCGCTGCGGGCCCACGCCCACGCTGCTCGAGTGGGACGATCACATCCCCAGCTTCGACGAAGTCCACGCCGAAGCGCTCAAGGCCAACCGCTACCTGCACGCAAACGCCCCCGAGCTGTCCGAGGTAGCTTCATGAATTCCACGCCGAGGAACAATTCCAGATTTGTCATCCTGAGCGACCGGACGCTGACCCTGAACAAAGTGAGAGGGAAGCGGAAGGGAGTCGAAGGACCTGCTTTTGTTCTTCGGATTTCAACGAGGCCGCGTCATGAATCTTGAAGCCATCCAGCGCGAAATGGCCGCTGCCGTGATGCAGCCGCTCACGGCAGACGAAGGCATGCGCGAACAGTCTGCAGACGGCCGCTCCATGGCTGAGGTGGCCGCATCGTTCGTTGCGCCCAACACCCGGCTGAACGCCTTCGAGCGCCTCGAAATCTACAACCGACAGTACTGGTTTCGCGTGCTGGGCGCCCTGGCTGACGATTTTCCCGCAGTGCGCAGCGTGGTGGGCAGCGTTCGTTTTGAGTCTCTTTCCATCGCCTATCTCACTGACCACCCCAGCCGCTCGTTCTCGCTTCGCAACCTCGGCTCCAGGCTCGTCGAGTGGCTCCGCGCTCATCCCGAATTCACCGCCCGCCGTCACACTCTGGCGATAGACGTTGCCCGCATCGAATGGGCCTTCGTCGAGTCCTTTGACTCGGCCGACCGTACTCCGCTTACCCTCCCCCAAATTGCCGCGCTGGAAGCGGGCTCGCCACTCGCTCTGCAGCCGCATCTGCAGCTCATGGCGCTGAGCTATCCGGCCGATAATCTGGTTCTCTCGCTGCACAAGCGCGAAAAGCGCCTGACTAGCGAAGCCGGCGTTCAACACGAAGATGCGGTCGAGTCCCCGACCAGACTGCCCAACCTGCGCCGCCGTGCAACCTGGCTGGCAGCGCATCGCGTCGATCTCTCCGTTTACTATCGCCGCCTGGAACACGAAGAGTTCCTAGCGCTCGCAGCCATCCGTGAGGGCAGGCCCCTCGCTGAAGCTCTCGAAGCGGCATTTTCGCAGTCGTATCTTCCGGAGCAAAATCGCGCGTGGCGCGTGAAGACCTGGTTCAACAACTGGGCGCAGTTCGGCTGGCTCTGCGCGCCGGAACCCTCAACTTCTCAGAACCAGGCGCCGCCATTCTGAGCTACGGGCGCAGCTGAAACCTGAGTCGAAAGCCTGCCCTGAGCGAATCGACGGGAACCTATTTTTTAGTGGCAAAGGAAAGACTATGTCCGCTGTCAATCAACTTTCTCGTGCGTACGCTGGCACCGCCTCACTATTCAACTACCTCCAGAGCCCGCTGCTGCTTGCTATCCGTCTCTACTGGGGCTGGCAATTCGCGCAGGACGGCTGGGGCAAGCTCACGCATCTCGGCCGCGTGAGTGCGTACTTTGCCACATTGAACCTTCCCGCGCCGCACATGACGGCCCTCTTTGTCTCGCTTATCGAGCTTGTCGGGGGCATTCTTCTCGCCGCCGGTATCGGTACACGGTTGGTCTCCTTGATCTTGTTCGTCAACATGACCATGGCCTTCTGGACAGCGGAGAAGGATGCGTTTCTCGGCGTCTTGTCCAATCCCGACAAGTTCCAGGCCGCGGATGCCTATAACTACTGGTTCGCCGCATTGCTCATCCTCATCCTCGGCCCCGGATGGCTCGCCATCGACACATTTCTTGTGCGCAAGTTCGCTCCCAACAGCAAAGCCTGACCGCGCGCTATGATTCACGCAAGCTGCCTGTACTACAGTTGTATTTGCGTTCTATCGTAGAGAAGGCGCAAAGACCCGGGCCTGAAGGCCCTCTAAAATTCGCATTCCTTCCGGGGGCTGAAGCCCCCGGCTCCCTCCGGAATCCGCGATCTACAACTCAAGTACTTGCAGCGTGTGAATCGAATGCGCATCGTCTACCTACTCACCTCGCTCGGCATCGGCGGAGCAGAGCGCCAGGCTCTCCAGATCGCCGAGCGCATGCGCGAGCGCGGCCACAGCGTAGCCGTGTTTACGTTGCGCCCGCGGCTCGCCGAAGAGTGGCCCACGTCTCTTCCCGTCTTCCGGCTTGGCGCGCGCAAAGATCCGCTCAGTTTTCTCGCCGCGCTCATCCGCACCCGCCGCTATCTCTGCGATCTGCGTCCCGAGCTCATCCATAGCCACAGCTTTCACGCAAATATCTTCGCGCGCCTCCTCAGGTTGTTTGTTCCCGGGACTGCCATTGTCTCCACCGTACACAACGTGTATGAGGGCGGACGCCTGCGCATGTGGCTTTATCGCATTACGGACGCACTCAGCATTCGCACCATTGCCGTGAGCCAGGCGGTCGCCGATCGCTTCGTCCGTCGGCGCGCCGTTCCCGCGGCCAAATGCGCTGTGATTCGGAACGGCATCGATGGCACTGCGTTTATTCCCAGCACCGCGCGGCGCGGCGAAATGCGCAACAGGCTCCAAGCCGGCTCCGATTTCATCTGGCTTGCAACCGGACGGCTCTCAGCCGCAAAGGACTACCCCAATCTGCTGCGCGCCTTTGCCTGCGTGCACGCGTCGAGCTCCAGCGTGCAGCTCTGGATTGCGGGTGAGGGAAGTGCAGCCGAGGCAGCGGCGCTCCAGTCTCTTGCCGCGCAGCTCGGCATCGCCGCATCCGTGCAATGGCTTGGCCTGCGCTGCGACGTTCCCGCACTGCTCGACGCGGCCGACGCATTTGTGCTGAGCTCGGCCTGGGAAGGCCTGCCGCTCGCGCTCGGTGAGGCGATGGCGATGGAGAAGCCGGTGGTCGCTACGGATGTGGGCGGCGTGCGCGAACTGGTTGGCAATGTGGGCGCCGTGGTTCCGGCCAGGAGCGCGGAGCGCCTTGCGGAAGCTATGCTCGTTCTGATGCGCCAGCCGCAGGACGCGCGCGAGGCGCAGGGCCGCGCAGCACGTGAGCGCATAGTTAAAGACTTTTCTATCGACGCGCGTGCTGAGGAGTGGGATTTGTTTTACCGCACGTTCCTCAATTTGCCCTCGTAACAGCAAAAAGGCCGGAGCATCGCGCGCCGGCCCTCTGCGATTCATGTTTCCTGCGGACAGTTAAAACGTAAACGCCGCCTGGAAGAATATCCTTCGCGCAGCCGAACCTGAAGGCGAGGCAAACAGGCCGCTCGACAGATGGGTTGATACATCGAAGCGGCTGCCGGGCCCCGTAACTCCGGTCGTTGAATTGTACGCCGGCGCAATGGTTCCCGAAGGCGTTCCAAGGTTGATGTCGTTGAACAGGTTCAACGCCTGCGCGCTGAAAGTGAGCGAATATTTGCGGCCGGTATTCGACATTCCGCCGCGCCCTCCTCCACCGCCACCACCTCCGAACGGGCCGCCGCCGAAGCCGCCGCCGAAACCACCGCGCCCGCCTCCGCCGCCACGGCCTCCTCCGCCACCACCGCCACCCGGCCCGCCAGGGCCACCGCCTCCCGGCTGAGGTC
>JBAUCP010000862.1:0-1500 GCA_049677625.1 Occallatibacter sp.
GACTCATACTGATCTCCTTTGGGTCGAGTGCTTCTGTTTGTCCATTGGGGAGAGAAACCCATCGAGACCTGCCGACAGCGCAAGCGTTAATTGGGTGGGGAACAACAATGGAGTAGACGCTCGAAGTGTACGCGATCGGAGACGTGCTTGCGAAGCGCCTCTCATCGAGCGCCTGCGGCTCCAGGTTTGCCTCTTTGGATCAGCACACCCTCACGCAGTTTCCTCTGCCAGTCCCGCGGCCACCATGGGCCGCCGCGCTAGGCTCCTCGTCAACGCAAACATCGTCCCCGCCGCCAGCAGGCAAGGCAGCACCAGTCCCCTCAGCCCCGCCTCATAACTCCCCGTCGAGTCCTTCATCACGCCCATCCAGTACGGCCCCACAAATCCGCTGAACATGGTGATCGTATTCATTGCCGCAATCCCCGCGGCCGCCGCGCGCCCCGCCAAAAACTGGGTCGGCAGCGCCAATGCCGGCCCCTGCATCGACATAAACCCGGTGAAACTCGCGGCCAGGGAGGCCACCACCAGCCACGGCTCTTTCGCGTAACTCGCCGTCAAATAGCCGGCAGCCATCACCAGGCAAGGGATAATGCAATGCAGCGCCCGCTCGCCGCTGCGATCCGAGTGCGCGCCGTTCAGCACCATCCCCGCCGCGCCCGCCAGTCCAAAGCACGCCACTAGAAATCCGACCGTCGTTACGCTCCAGCCGGTTGCGCCCTCAAGAATTGCCGGCGCGGAAAAGTAGTAGGCATAGTTGGCCGTAAGCGCGCAGAAAAAGTACGCGCCAATCATCCACACCTTGGGAGAAAACAGCGCCCGCATCACTCCCGCGTCGTGGCCCAGGTGCGCCTTCGCGCCGTCGGCTTTGAGCTGGTTTTCCAGCCACATCTTTTCTTCCTCGGTCAGCCACGCGGCCTTGGCCGGACCGTCGGGGAGCATCTTCAAAATCACCAGGCTGAATGCGGCCGCAGGCAGTCCCTCCACCAGAAAAAGCCACTGCCATCCGGTCAGTCCGAGCCGCCCGCCGAGTCCGAGCAGCCATCCGGCCACCGAACCCATCGCCACGGTGCTCAGCGGCAGCGCGACATAAAACCGGCTCACTGCCCGCGCTCGGGCCCGCGCTGGAAACCACAGCGTCAGGTAATAAATCACGCCGGGGAAAAACCCCGCCTCCGCCATGCCCAGCAGCAGCCGCAGTACGTTGAACTCGAGCGGCGTCTTCACCAACAGCGTCGCCGTCGCCAGCAATCCCCAGGTCAGCATGATCCGCGCCAGCCACCGCTTGGCGCCAAAGCGCAGCAACAGCAGGTTCGACGGCACCTCGCACAGCGCATATCCGATGAAGAACAATCCCGCACCGAACCCGTATACAGACGCGCTGAAGTGCAGGTCGTGGTTCATCTCGAGCGAAGCAAAACTGATGTTCACGCGATCCATGTAGGCCAGCCCATAGCCCACTCCGATGACCGGAAGCAGGCGCAACGCGGCTTTGCGCTGTGC
>JBAUCP010000863.1:0-2304 GCA_049677625.1 Occallatibacter sp.
TGCCAATTGAGGTCGACGTGCACCGGCATCTCGCGCAGCTCCGGCGCACGGTGCACGCTGGCTTCGAGCTGAACCTCGCCGGTGTCTTCAAGGGAAAGGCTCACGTCGGTGCGCGCGGGCTGGCCGCGCAGGCGGATGCGCCACTCGCCGGGATCGGGCTGCCAGAACTCGAAGTCGGTGTTGACGAGCGAAAACGGCAGCTTCTCGTCGCCGTTCTTGATGTTGATGCGCGAGTTGGTGGCCGCCAGGTAAGGCAGCGGCACAGCGCCGCTTCCGCTGCTGCCGATCGATCCGGCTTTGGCCGCGGCGGTGCGAAAGAGCGGATCGAGATTCCAGCGCCCCGGAGCGGAACGCACAATGTTCAGGCTGGCCTGGTCCACGCTGATGCTGTCGATCGCCAGACGCCCGCGCCACAGGGAGAGCAGACGGATGGAGGCAGTGACCGTGTTCGCGTGCAGCACCGGCTCGGCTCCGTAGGCCGGATCTTCTGCAACGCTCAGGTCGGTGATGACAAATCCCGGCCGCGGCAACAGCCGCAGCTCGACGGAAGACAGCCGGACCGGTCTGCCCAGCGAAGCGGAGATGAGGCGCGTGATGCGGGCCTTGTATTTGCCGATGCTGAGCAGCGGCGGAACGAACACGAAGGCCAGGATAAGCAGAACGGCGGCAGCCAGCGCTAGAGAAATCCGGTGGCGGCCCGCCCAGCCTCTACGGGCAGGCGCGGCGGGTTCCCGGCCGTGCGCATCGTCCGTCATTGTCTCTTCCATAGTATCCGCATCAACACGCTCAAATCAGCGGATCACATGCAGTGTCCGCTTCCAGCGTGTATCGGTGAAGAAGTGCAGCGCAACGTGGCCCATCCAGGCAAGATTGTGGCCCAGCCCGGTCTGTTCCAGCTCTCCCTCGGTGGCCTGGAGCGACCAGTAGTTGACGAGTGGCCGGCCCACGATGTTTGCGCGCGGCACGAATCCCCAGAAGCGGGAGTCCGCACTGTTGTGCCGGTTATCGCCCATCATGAAGTACTCTCCCGGCGGGACCACCAGGTCTCCATTCACGACGTGATTGGGAAAGTCGACCGCCCACGTCTCGGTAATGAAGTTGCCTGGTTCCGGATCGGGCTGCACAGAGGGAAATTCGTCAAGAAAATCGGAATGGTTATCGGGCGTGGTGGGCTGCGCGTACGGCTGAGCCTGGGCAACGCCGTTGATAATCACAATCCCGTTACGGAGATGAATGCGGTCGCCCGGCATGCCGATCAGCCGCTTGACCAAAATCATGTAATTCGGCTTGCCGTCCGCATCCGGCGTCTCTTCCGGCGAGGGCTTGATGAAGACCACAACATCGCCGCGCCTGGGTTCACGGTAGTGAACCAGCGGCATCCACCCGGACGGAGGCGCAAGCGTGGTCCGGTCAACCACCAGGTGATCGCCGACCAGCAGCGTGTTCTCCATCGATCCCGATGGAATCAGGTAGTTCTGACCCAGAAATGTGAGGATGAACAAGCCCACGACCAGAACCGAACAGATGCTGGCGACGGCCTCGAATGGCGTTTCTTGCACGCGCTCTTCAACGGACACTGGAGCGGGCTTTTGCGGCGGCAATTTTTCCCTTTTCATCTGGAGCCTGTGCTCCTCTAGTGAAGCTCTGAATAAGTCGTTCGAGCGAAGCGAACATTCCCTCAGGGGCTAAAGCCCCAATGATTTTGCGGAGCTTACGGCACGGCTGAAGCCGTGCCCTTTCAAAACGCCGGCCCGATTCAGCGTATTACGTGAAAGGTGCGCTTCCACCGCGTCTCCGTAAAGAAGTGCAGCGCCACGTGGGTCATCCACGCCACCCGGTTGCCGACGCCGGTTTGCTCGTACTCCGACTCGGGAGTCTCAAACGACCAGTAGTTGAACAGCGGCCGCCCCACGATGTTCGCCCTGGGTACGAAGCCCCAGAAGCGCGAATCGAGACTGTCGTGACGATTGTCGCCCATCATGAAGTACATGCCGGGAGGCACCACCAGATCGCCGTTGACGATGTGGTTGGGAAAGTCCACGGCCCAGCTCTCGGTGGCCCCGCCCGGCTGAGGCCACGGCGGCACGGAGGGAAACTCGTCCAGGAAGTCCTGGTGATTTTCGGGTGTGGTGGGCTGCGCGTGCGGCTGCGCCTGCGCCACGCCATTGATGATGACGATGCCGTTGCTCAGATGGATGTGGTCGCCGGGCACGCCGACCAGCCGCTTGACCAGGAAGAGATACTGCGGCTTGCCGTCGGAGTCCGGCTCGGGCTCCGGCGAGGGTTTGATGAAGACGATCACAT
>JBAUCP010000864.1:0-6357 GCA_049677625.1 Occallatibacter sp.
TACAGCAAGCGCTTCGGCATTCATTACGTGGACTTCGCGACGGAGAAACGCACACCCAAGCTGAGCGCGGAGTGGTACAGGCAGGTGATTGCGCGGAATGCGGTGGTGTAGATCCTCGTGGGCCGGCGGTTGTGCTTTCCCACCCTTTCGACAAGAAGAAGTCGAAAGGATGGGGCACGGGAAGTTATCGGCCCGCAAGCTCCGTTTGCGCGCGGTCCAGGTCTTCGGGAATGCCGATGTCGAGAAAGAATCCCTCGACCGGATAGGCTGCTGGTGTGAGGCTCGCAATCTCCGGTGCAAGAAAATCCGTCTCGAAGGAAAACTTCTCCGCGAGCCGCGGCGGCCACTCAATATCCTTATCAATTGCGTACGAGCCGGCGTTGATCCAGCCTGCGCCCGCGCGGCCTTTCTCCTGGAATCCCGTCACGTGCATCTGCCCGCCCGTTCCGCTCATCACGACACCACCGTATCGGGAAACGTCAGGGCAATGCGTGACGGCGATGGTGAGCGCCGCGGCCTTCGCCTCGTGGAAGCGCAGCATGGCTGCGTAGTCGGCGTCGAGAAATGTGTCGCCGTTCAGCACCAGCACCGATTGCTCCGTTGCTTCGCGCAGAGCGTTGCGGATTGCGCCGCCTGTGCCGAGCGGTTTTTGTTCCACCGCGTAGCTGATTTTGACTCCGCGAAAATCAGCGCCAAAGTAATTCTCGATCACTTCGTGAAGATGGCCAACAGACAAGATCGCGTGCGTGCATCCGGCACGCTGGAGCTGGCCGAGCAGAATCTCGAGAAACGGCCGCCCGGCGATGGACGCCATCGGCTTGGGCACGCCGTCGAGCCGCCCGGCCAGCCGCGTTCCCATGCCGCCGGCCAGGATGATTGCTTCCAGGCTGATTGCTTCCATGCCTATTCCTTTTGAGCGTGTTCTATGGCACGCGCCACGCCTGCACCCCGCCGGCTGTGAAATGGCATCCGTAGGCTGTGCCGCCTGGGTGCGCAGCGCGCAGCGCGGCGGCCACTTTGTCCTTGTGGATGGGGTCGGTGAGGAACCACATGAATCCGCCGCCGCCCGCGCCGGAGATCTTGGCGCAGTATGCGCCCGCCTCAAGCGCACAGGCGTAGAGCCGCTCGATCTGCTCATTGGTAATGAGTGCGGCCATGCGCTTCTTTGACTCCCAAGTGCTGCGCAGCACATCGTGCAGCGCTTTGAAGTCGCCGCGCAGCAGGCACTCCTTCATGCGGAAGGCCTCTTCCTTGATAGAGTGCATGGCGTCGAGCGCCGGCGCGTTGCGGTCGCGCACGTTGCGCGACTGCTCCTGGATAATGTTGGCCGAGGTGCGTGAGTTGCCTGTGAAGTAGAGCAGCAGCGAGGCTTCCAGCTCCGAGACAACCCACTCCTTCACGCGCAGAGGGTTCACCAGCACGCTCGCGTTGCTGCCGAACTCCATGAAGTTGAAGCCGCCGAAGGCTGCGGCGTATTGATCCTGCTTGCCGCCCTCGAGTCCGGCCTCTTCGCGCTCGATGACAAAAGCGGTGTGCGCCAGCTCGTAGTCGCCGAGCGGCAGACTGAGCCACTCCACATAAGCCGCGAGCATGGCCACCACGAGGGTTGACGACGAGCCCAGGCCCGAGCCCGCCGGCACATCCACGCGCGTGCTCATGCGCAGGCTCAGCGGATTGCCGTGGTTGTAATTGCGGACGACGTGGTTATAGACGGCCTTGAAGAGATCCAGACATCCATCGCACGCAAGCACCGGCTGCGCTGCGTAGCCAGCGCTCTGGTTCAGATCGGCGGAGACGAACTCGATCCGATCCGTCGAAAGCGGTTCGAGCGCGGCGTAGGCGTAGTAATCGATGGTCGCGTTAAGCACCGCGCCGCCGAACTCATCGCAATAGGGTGAAACGTCCGTTCCGCCTCCGGCCAAGCCGAGTCGCAACGGCGCTCTGGAACGGATCAACATGGAGTGTGTGTGGAATCGCCAGCCGTAACCAGAAGAGCATGGGATGGGAGCGAGCGTCAATGCACGCGCCTCAACAGCAGCCGGAAGACTTCGCGCTAATCGCCGCCATTCACCGGCAGCCACGCCGGCGCTTGCCTGTACCCCTCGGCATGGCTTGGCTTGAGGACGGTCAGGATGGTTCGCAAAAGTATCTCGATATCGAGCGCGAGCGAGTAATGGCGGATGTACACGAGGTCGAAGCGCAGCTTGACATCCGGCCCGGTGGAGTAGCGGCCGCAGATCTGCGCCAGCCCGGTGATGCCCGGCCTGACGGCCAGGCGAAGCTCATAGCCGGGAACCTGGCGGCGAAAGATGCGCACGAAATGCGGCCGCTCCGGGCGCGGCCCGATCAGGCTCATGTCGCCGGCCAGCACATTGAACAACTGCGGCAGCTCATCCATGCGCACCGCCCGCAGCAGCCGCCCGATCCTGGTAACGCGCGGATCGCCGCGTACAGCCATCACCGGCCCGGTGCGCCGCTCGGCGCCGGCAACCATGGTGCGGAGCTTCAGGAGCGAGAACTCCCTGCCGCCTGCGCCCACGCGGGTCTGCGCATAGAGCACCGGCCCCCGTGAGGTGAGCCGGACCAGGGTGGCGGCCAGGATCATGACCGGCGCCGTCAGAACCAGCAAACACAGCGCTCCGGCCACGTCCGCCACGCGCTTGATCCGCTGCTGGGCCGCTCGCAGGCCGGCAACGTCCGTCATGCGGACTGGCAGATCGACCCTGTCAGCACGGTCATCGCCCGCCAGCGCATTTGCGAGACTCTTCGTCACGCAGCCGTCTCCATCGCCTGAATTGTCTTTCGGGGGATATGGAGATGTTGAGCCGGCCAGGGCTGAAAGTCAAGCACAGGAAGACAAGCGCCAATGCGGCGCGGCGCCGGCGCTTGGGATTCCATCTGGAGGCGATCTGCGCATCCTGATTCTTCCCTTACCTAATTCTTGAGCTGCTCCAGAAAAAAGTCGGCCATGAAGTGATTGGCCTCGATCGCCTCAGGCAGCTTGGGGTCGTACCAGAAGGCGTGCGGAAGCGCGTCGAACACCACCAGGCGCGCATCCACGCCGGCATGCAGATAGGCGCGGTGCAGGTTCACCGTACCGCTCAGCAGAGCGTCGCGCTCGCTGGTGACGAACAGCGTAGGCGGCAGGCCGCGGAGATCGGCATACACGGGCGAGAGCACTGGATCGCGCGGATCGGCGCCGCCGAGATAGAAGGGATCGTGCGCGCCGTGAACGGGCGGATCGAGATGGCCGGAAAAGCCCTTCAACGAATAGATGGCCCACGAGTCGCCGGTGCGGGCAAAGTCGCCCAGGCCGCTGAAGATGCCGAGCGCGGCGGGCATCGGCAACCCGAGCTGCTTGATCTTCACGGCCACCTCCGCGGTTAAAATAGCGCCGGCCGAGGTGCCATAGATGACAATGTGGTCCGGCTTGTAGCTCTTCAGCAGCTCCTTGTAGACGGCCACGGAGTCGTCCACTGCGGCCGGGAAGGGATGCTCGGGCGCCAGCCGGTAAAGCACGGCCACAACCTTGATCTTGGTGTAATACGCAATGGGAATCGATTCGGTGTAGGAGCCGGAGTCAGAGTTGAAGCCGCCGCCATGGATGTTCATGAGCACCTTGTCGCGGCTCGATTCGCTTATGTCGTCCGGCGTCACAACGCGCACCGGAACGCCGGCCATGGTGGACTCGACGATCTGGTTGGGGCAGATCTTCGTCCACGCGATGCGGGCGCTCGCCGTGTAGGCGTCAGTCCCCGTGCGGCGGTCGGCCAGGGAAACTGGCGGCGCCTGGTCAGGAACTTGCCGCCCGAGCGATGCCTTCGCCTCGGGGCTGATCGTATCCGGCAGCGGCACCACGCGCGTTACATGCACCGTACCGTCGGCGTCAACGTAGCTGGTGTCTGAGTTGGGCGCGGTGGCCGCGGTGGTGGGGGCGGGCTGCTGCGCAGAAATCGCGAGTGGGAGCACGGCTGCAGCCGGCAGCAAGAAGAGGCAAGCGTAAGTCCAGAAGCGGATCACGGAACGGATCATGGAGCGGCTCCAGTTCAAGGAGATGCGCGCGAGTAGACGCCATTCTTACGGCGATTCGCGAACCCCGTCCACGATACCAGAAAGGATGCGGCGTACACCTCCGGTCAAAACGGAACAGCTCGTTCCGAGGAATATCGGAGGCGGACCGGACGGCAACGAGGAGCGCATTCCGAGCTCCTCTTTGCCGTCCGGTTTGAGTTGACTGCGTCAGTGAGGCAAAACCAGCAGCCCGGTATCGAGCAAATGCTCGGTGAGCCGGTCGACGGCCTGCGGGAATTTGTAGGAAACCGTGCGCACGCTCATGCCCAGCAGCGAGGCCGCTTCAGCCTGCGTATACTCCTGCAGGACGATGCGGCTGAGCATCTGGCGGTCGAGCGAGTTGAGCCGGTCCAGACATCGTTCCACGTCGAGGACGAAGATCACGGCGTCCTCAAAGGTGCGAATGGGGCGGCTGGACGCCCATCCGCGGCCCACCGGGTCAGCGAGGATTGACGGTGCCCGGCCCACCTGCATGGAAGCGTACAGATAGCGGCGCAGGATGCTTTCTGTGTGCTTTCGATAAAAGGCCAGGCTTATGGGCGGCCCGGCCTCGTTCGGTTCCGGCTGGCTCGCAGCTGCTTCTACCCAGGCGGCGCGCTCGAGCCTCCAGTCAGCTTGCGCCGCGCTCGAGCCCCAAATCACCGGCAACTGGAGCGCTGCGCTCATAGCGCACCTCCTGCTGCCTGAGCTACGCCCCAAACCCTCGAGAGTGTCTTGCTGCAGGGGCGGCCGCGCCGTTTGCGGCTTTCCGGTGATGGAAACTCCCTTAGTTTTACCTCACACGATTGGCAATAAATATTTCCCTTGACCTGGGGGCGGAAAAAAAGCGATCCGCAGCCCTCGCAAATTTTTAATTGCACGCGCAATTCCATGGCCTTTTCTCCGTATGTACCTCTTATCCCGGCGTAAGCTGGTCGAGCTTGCCGTTGCGCGGGGTGGCGAGAACAGGGCCGGATCAATCAGGCGTCTCCTGTCTGATTGATGGGGGATTGCCTCCTTTGCTCTCAGTGGAATAACTTCACTCAAGGCCGCAGAATCGAGAATTGGCTGATTGTCCTGCCGTTAGAGCAGTTCCGGAATTTGTGTGGTCCTAAGAAGCGGCGTGCAAGGTGGCTTTTTCTTGAGGAAAAAGCCACTTAAGCTCGTGCTTCCGGCCTACAGTAATTCCGAAACTGCTATAGGCAGCCCGTTTGGGGGTTTCGGGCGAGGATGGGACAATCGAATTTAACCTAGCTGACTCAACATTTGTTCAGGCCTCATCGGCGGCTCGCGAAAGTTCTCCACCTGCGAGCCTTGCGGCAGGGAAGACATTTCCTCAAGGTTTCCCACAGGCCGATGATGGATTAAGTAAATCTAATGTAGGTATAGGGCATAATTGCGTCAATATCCTAAGTGCATTTTCACCCGATCCTCTTTGTGGTTCGCCGGTTAACGCAGAGAATAGAGGCCAACTCCCCCCAACGAGTTTGTCAAAAGAAAAGGGGGAGCATTCGCCCTTATTGCTCCTGGCGAATGATCCACAGATGAATTTCACCCAGATCCACGAGAGGCTTCGGCTGGAGATGCTGCGCCGCATCCAGCGGGGCACGCTCAGCGTCTCTCTGCTGGCGCGGCAAACGGGTTTGGGCCAGCCGCATCTCTCCAACTTTGTGCGCGGGCGCCGCAAGCTTTCCCTCGATGCGATGGACCGGATCCTGGCAGCGCAACACCTCTCCGCCGCCGATCTTTTGCCCGTCCTGGCCCGCGCAGCGCCTTCGCCATCGGGTGAAGCGGACGGCGTGGTGCCGGTAGTGACACATGCCGCTGCGCTGTTCGAGCCTTACATACGGCCCTCGGCGGTCCAGTCGATGCTTTACTTTCCGGCCGGCGCGCTTGAGTCGATCCGGGCCCGCACCACCAGCCAGCGCCGCGCCTGGCAACGGTTTGTGGCCGTGCGCATCTACGCAGCAGACGCGCCGGCCATGGAGCCGCTGGTGCTGCCGGAGGCCATTGCGCTGATCGACCGGCACTACAACTCGCTCGCGCCCTATCGCCCCAACCGCCCCAATCTCTACGCCGTGCGCCACGACTCGCACTTGAAGCTGCGCTACGTGGGCCTCGACCTGAACCGGCTGGTGCTGCGCCCGCTCAACATCGCTTATCCGGTGGAGCTGCTTGACGCCGATCAATGGGAGTCGCCGAGCGATCCGTTGGCCGGCCGCGTGGCGCTCATTGTGAATGACCTGTGAGCGCCGATGATCGCTCCGGGCGCGTCACAGCGGTTCCACAATTGCTATACCCCGAAAC
>JBAUCP010000865.1:0-22939 GCA_049677625.1 Occallatibacter sp.
CTGCTTCCAACACGGCCACGCCCTGCGGCGCGAGATCGACGCTTGTGACTGTCTGACCATCGTGGAGCACGTCCTTCATCTCATGGGGAAGCGCGAGATGCAATTCCACTGAGTTCTGTTCCGCAATGTTGTGATTGATAAGGACAAAGACAGCGCGCTTTCCATCGATGCGCCGGCAGACCTCAACGCCGGCAGGCACCGCGCTAAACTCGGGCTTGAGCTGCGCGTCGTCGGCAGCCCAGTCGATGACATGCTTCATCAGGTCCGCGTCAAGCACCGCACCCAGGTAGGTGATGCGGCCTTTGCCCAGGCGGCGCGTGATCATGGCCGGTTGTCCGTCGAGCCATCCGTTGGATTTGCCGTAGCGCAGCAGCACCTCGTCGTCCTTATCGTGCGCAGAAAGCTGCTCAGCCCACAGCGATGCGGTTCCGGAGCCGAGTGTTCCGCTCATCGGCACGGTTGAGTCCAGCGCGTAATATTGCTCCACGCGGCCGCCGAACGCTGCGGCGAGCGGCCCCGGTTGGCGCTCCACGTTCAGCGCGTTGTGCTCGTCCTTCATGCCGGAGCGCGGACCAAGGAGAAGATGCCCGCCCTGCTGTACGTATGCGAGCAAATGCGCAGCGAGGTCCTTCGAAATGAGATTCAGGTTGGGCGCGAAGACGAGTTTGTAGTTTGCAAGCGGCGCGTTCGCACTGACGATATCGACGGTAAGCCGGTCGTCGCGCAGAGGCCGATAGTAGCCGAGCAATACCCCCAACTGATCGTAGTTCCTGTTGTGCGGCTGGAAGTCAATTGCCCAGCGGCTGTCATAAGTGGTGACGAGTGCCACCTGCGCAGAGAGCGCAGTGCCTTCAATCGCCTTTGCGGCGCGCTCAAATTCGCCGCCGATCTCGCGTACTTCGTCGTAAATCGGCAGCGGCTGGCCATCGGGCCCTGCAATCGCGCCGTGATACTGCTCCTGACCGTTCAGTGCGTCAAGCCATTGCCAGTAGAGCACCGCATCTGCGCCGTGGCCGACGGCTTGCCACGCCATGGCGCGGGTTTCGCCGCGGTCGAGCGTGGTATTCACCGCGGCCCAGTTCACCGAGCCGGGCTGCGTTTCCATCACCCAGAAGTTGCGGCGCTTCCATCCGCGCACATAGTCATGCATGGCGGCGTTACGCGCTGCGTTCAGGTGGCCTTCGCCCACGTAGTCGTCCCACGCGGCCAGGTCGAGCGGCTGCGTGATCTCGTAGTGATCGAAGTTGTCAGACCAACCAAGACCGCCGAGATTCGTGGTAGTGAACTGACGCGGGTCTGCGTATTTACGGATCGCGTCCAACTGCACCTGCTGAAAGCTGCGCCACGTGCCGCTCACAAAATGTTTGTAGTCGAGCAGCAATCCGGGGTTTCCGCCGGCTCCGGGCAGCGGGAGTGGAATCTCGCCCCAGCCGTCGTAGGTCTGGCTCCAGTAGGCCGTTGTCCAATCGCGATTGAGAGCATCGAGCGTGTCGTATTTGCGTTCGAGCCACTCGTCAAACTGGCGGCGCGTTTCCGGGTCGTAGGATTCGTCCGTATATTCATTGCCGATCTGCCAGCCGATCACGTTGGAATCGCGGCCGAAGCGCTGCGCCAGCTTTTCTGCGATCTGCGCGCAAAAGATGCGATACGCGGGGCTCGCATAGTTGAACTGACGCCGGCCTCCGTGTTCCGCGCGTCGGCCCTGCGCATCCACGCGCAACGTTTCAGGATGCGCGGAGGTGAGCCAGGCCGGCGGCGCATCCGTGGGCGTGCCGATAACCACCGCGATGTGATGCATCTGGGCCAGGCGAATGGCGCGCGCAAGCCAATCGAGATTGTAGTGGCCCTCGGAAGGCTCCAGGTTGCTCCACGCAAACTCGCCCACGCGGACAACATGTAGGTGCGCATCTTCCATCAACTGCAGATCCGCATCCCAGCGCGACTCCGGCCACTGCTCGGGATACCACGCCGCGCCTAAGAGCAGTGAAGGCACACCGCTGCTTTCACCAGCCGCGACGGGCGCAGCCAAAGCTGTGTGCGCTGCAAGCAACGGCACCGCGAGCATCAACACCGCGAACATGGGGCACGCTCGACGCCAAACGGCCTGGACCGCGCGCGGCCGTTCACGGGGAATCGTTGTCACTGTTGCAATGCTCATCCGAAGTTCTTGTATCACACGCGGCCTGCGATCGCGGCTGCTCGATGCGCGGCACGATTCCGCGAAACGGAATCCCATGACAGTGGGGGGATGCGGGTCGCACAACTCGCGGAAAATGAGTTAACTTAAGGGCAATTGCAATCCGGCTTGCAGCATCCTCTTCAGCGGTTCAAAGATATTCGGCATGGGCTCGACGGCTGGACGGGCATGCCGCCCCGAAAGGCGATACGTTGTCCATCCAATCCCCTCGAACACTGGCTCTCATCCATACCAGCCCGACACTCGCGCCCGCATTCAACACGCTCTGCAGCCGCGAGATTCCTGACGTGCGCGTATTTCACATGGTGGACGAGAGCCTGATCCAGGAGACCATTCGCGCAGGCAGGCTGCGCAAGTCGACGATACGCCGGCTCGTGAGCCAGATTGCGTCGGCTGAAGCGGCGGGAGCCGATGCCGTGCTGGTTACCTGCTCTTCGATCGGACCAGGAGTCAGGCTCGCGCAACAGCTCTTCGACATCCCCGTGCTGCGCATCGACGACGCGATGGCTGAGGCTGCAGTGCGCCAGGCGCGGACGATCGGCGTGCTGGCAACGCTGCGCACCACGCTCGACCCTACTACTGCGCTGCTGCGCGAGAAGGCCGCAGAGGCAGGCCGTACGGTGGAACTGGTAGAGTGCTTATGCGAGGGCGCATTTCCCGCCGTGCTTGCGGGCGACACCGAGACGCACGACCGCATGTTGCAGCAGGCGCTGGTGGAAGACCTCAAAGGAGTGGATGTGATTGTGCTCGCTCAAGCCTCCATGGCGCGCGTAGTCGCCACGCTCGCGCCGGGAACGCTGCAGGCGCCGGTGCTCTCAAGCCCTGAGCTCGCGGTGCAGCGCGTGCGCCAGGCGCTTGCACTGCCTGAGGTTGCGAGGGCCAGCGCTTGAAGCAGCGCCATAAGGTGCTTGGCCTGCTTGGCGCACTTTCAGTGCTTACTTTTCTTGACCGCCTGGCCATCGCCGTGGCTGGCCCAGGCATTCAGAGTGAACTGCATATCCAACCGCAGAATTGGGGTTGGATTCTCAGCGCCTACGTACTGGCCAACGGCATCTTCGAGGTTCCTTCCGGCGCGGTGGGCGACCGGCGCGGACAGCGCGGCGAGCTCACGCGGATCGTAACGTGGTGGTCGGCATTCACCGCGCTCACGGCTTGGTGCCGCGGCTTTTGGCAGCTTATTACGGTGCGGTTTCTCTTCGGAATGGGCGCGGCCGGCGCGTATCCCAACTCGGCCGGCGTTATTGCGCGCTGGTTCCCGGTGCGCGAGCGTGCACGCAGCCAGGGCATCGTGTGGGCCGCGAGCCGCCTGGGCGGAGCGCTTGCGCCGCTATTGATCGTTCCCATCGAAAGATACTTCGGCTGGCGCGCTGTCTTCTGGGTGTTGGGAGTTGCCGGCTTCCTCTGGGCGGCAGTGTGGCACGCACGGTTTCGCGACCGGCCTGAAGACCACTCCGCAATTACGCGCGAGGAGCTTGAGGAGATTGGCGAGACGCGCGCAGCTTACGCAGCGACTGTTCCGTGGAAACGCCTCTTCAGCTCGCGCATGCTCTGGCTCACTGTGGTGGCGTATGGCTGCTATGGCTGCGCGAGCTGGTTTTACTTTTCGTGGTTCCCTACCTGGATGATCCACGCGGCCGGATTCTCGCTCGAAGGCGTGCTCTTCGCGTCGCTGCCTTTTGTGCTCGGCTGCGCGGGCAACCTTGCCGGAGGAGTGCTGGGCGACCGGCTCACGTTGCGCTACGGAGCGCGCACGGCTCTGCGGCTGATTCCCGCGGTCTGCCTCACGCTTACGGCGCTAGTGCTCATGGCCATGGCGAGTTTTCACGGCAAAGTTGCAGTGGTTGCGCTTTCGAGCCTCGGCTTCGGCATCATGGACCTGATGCTGCCTTCGGCGTGGGCGCTCTGCCTGGCCATCGGCGGCAGTGCGAGCGGCGCGGCAACGGGCATGATGAACACCGCAGGTCAGGCCGGAGGCTTTCTGGGCACCGTGCTCTTCGGTTATATCGTTCATTTAACCGGCAGCTATAATCTGCCGCTCTGGTTCATCGCCGCAATGGTCCTCATCAGCGCGTCGATCTTCACGCGCATCGACTGCACGCAGACGCTGCATGCTGACTCAGCCGCACGCGCATAAGCGTTCAGCTCCCATCCCGGGCCAGCCTGAAGAAATCCGGCGGACCAATCTGCCCGCCTTTGAGCGCAAGCTCGAGCCCATCCAGCGCCGGCGTAACTGCATGTGCACGGCACAACGGCACTCCCGGCACAAGTGCAGCGGCAAAGGTGAGCGCGTCGAGTCCCAACTGTTTGACCGCGTGCGTGGATGTGTCTCCGCCCGCGATTACAACTCGGCGCACACCCGATGCGAGCACCAGCTCACGCAGCATCTTGCCAAGCGCCGCGCCAAATTCCTCGCCATGCGCTTCGTCCATGGGCTGCGGCCCAAGCGCCGTGTACAGCACCACGCTTTCGACTCGCTTGAGCGCGTCGCGCGCTTTGGCCGCCTGTACGCTCCACGGCGCTGCGCCATCGAGCTGCCACGCGGCAAATCCCAACTGTTTTGCGCGTTCAATCTGCGCGGCCGTTGCCGGCGAACAGCTTCCGCTCAGCACGAGCAGCCGGTCTGCGCCTGTTGCTCGCGCGATCGGCGGAGCTTCGGCGATCAGTCTGAGCTTTCTCCAGTGGCGCAACAGTCCGTGCGTCAACCCTGAGCTGCCAACGGCAAAGACCGGTTGCGCAGCCGCGCCGTCCCAGATTAAGCGCGCCGTTTCATCTAGCATGGCTTCATCGGTTCCGTCGAACAGTACGGCTTCAGCCCCCGCGCCCGCCAGTGCCTGCAAGCGCGCCTGCGCAGCGCCGGACTGGAAGGCCGATGCGTCCACGAGCCCAATGCGCAGGTCTGTCTGCTTTTTGAGGTGCAAACGCAGATCGGCCTCGGTCATCGGCGTAACCGGATGATGCCGCATGGTTGGATGCCTGTCGATGCGCACCATCTCGCCATTCGCTTCCGCAAAGAGATTTCCGTAGACGACCGCGCGCCCCAGATGCGGCGCGCCCACCACGATGGGCACGAGCTGCGCATCGAAGGCCGTGTGCCCCAGCTCCATCGCTCGGCCGATGCTGCCGGTCTGCGGTGAGCTGTCGAATGTGGAACACACCTTATAGTGGTTCACGCGCGCGCCGAGCTTACGCATTGCTTGAAATACACATGGCAGATTCGCATTCATCCACTCGGGATCGCGGCTGCGGCTTTCGCCGGCGATACCAATGGCCGCGCAATCGGCGAATCTCTTCAATCCGCGCTCATTCGGTGTGCATGTAAACAGCACAGCGTTTACGCCATAAAGCGCCAGCGCCTCTAGTACGTCGGTCGAGCCGGTAAAATCGTCGCCATAATAGGCGTAGAGCGGGCCTGATTGCGCAAGAGGGTTCACGCCGCAAAGGCCTCCAGTGCCGCGCGCAGCTCTTCATGCGTGCGCGCATACTCAGCAAGCGTGATGCCCGCCACGGCCGCTTCCCACGCCTGGTGCAGACTGCGCACGCCGGCGGCCGGTCCCGCGGGATGTGCGAGAATTCCGCCGCCGCAGGCATAGATCAGGTCCATCGAGCCAAGCGCCTTGTAGGTGTCTGCCGCCTGATGCGCCGATTGACCCGACGAAAACACGGGCATAATTTCGCAGCCCTTATGCGGCCCAGCAAACATCGGGGTTAGGCACTCGCGCGCAGACGCAATCACGCTTGCATCGTCCTCACAGAATTTATTGCGCAGTCCGTTTACGTGCACGTGGTCGATTCCGGTCAGGCGCCAGAATTTCTGAAACGCGATGAAGCTCATGCCTGTCGCATGCGAGCGGCTCAGCATTCCCCATCCGTTGCGGTGCCCGTGAATGGCCACCTGCGCGTGGCGGCGCAGCGCGGTCATTGCCGGCAGGCCGATGCTGTTCACGCTGACCATCACGCATGTTCCGCCGGCGGCCACAACCAGATCGTGCCGGTGCAGCATCTGGTCCATCTCGCCGGTGATGTTAGCCGCATACATCGGCCGCCTGCCGGTTTTTTGCGCGTATTCGTTGAGCACGCGCAGCACCGCGGGCACGCGCTGGTCGAATGGGCAGTGCGGCCCATCGGCCTGCAGCTCGTCGTCCTTGATAAAGTCCACACCCGCCTCAACCAGCATCTTTACCTGCGCGGCGGTCTGCTGTGGGCTCATTCCCACGCTCGGTTTGAGGATGGTTCCGATGACCGGGCGCCCATAAACGCCAGTGAGCCGCCGCGTGCCCTCCACGCCGAACTGCGGGCCCTGATAGGCGCTCAGGAATGCAGGTGGCAACGACACATCGAGCAGCTTCAGCCCTGAGAACGGCTTCAACTCGAAGAGATTGCCAGCCACCGTGGCGAGCAGATTCGGTAGCGACGCTCCCATATTTTCGATGGGCCAGGAGAGTGTAACCTCGGCGGTTCGACGCACCACAGGTCCCGCGTGCTTCTTGGGCACTCCCGACCCGCTTAGCGATGGCGCATCCACCGTGCCCAGCTCTGCGATGCGTTCCACGCGCGCGGCATATCGCTCGCGCAACTCGTCCGTCTCGCCGGGAACGCGGACAAACGTTCCGGTGGACTGCTCGCCGGCCATGATCGCTGCTGCATCCTCGAGCGGATACGCCGTTTCGATCCAATAGCGAGCCTGTACCCGCTCCGTGCTTGCCTGTTCGCCGCTCACACTCGTTTTCTCTAGCTCCGTTCGAAGTACATGGTGTAGCTTTCGTTGCGTACGCAGTAAAAGGGTGTATAGACGCGCGCTGGCGCATCGGCCGCATAAGTTCCGGGCGCATCGTCGCGGACGCGCAGTGCATCCAGCCGCGTCAGCTTTGCCTGGCCCGCGGCGGGATCTAATTCCACATACACGAGCGGACCACGCAGCACAGCTACCGTTTCCTCATGCAGGGAATCGATGGCCTCGGTGCGGAACTCCATTGGCAACTCCAGCATTAGTGTGTCGCCGTGGCTCCACTGGCGGTGCAAACGAGCAAATCCGCGGCGCATCTCCACGGGCGCAGGCTCTCCATTTACGCGCACTGCGGGTTTTTGCGCCATCCACGCGGGAACGCGCAGATACAGGGCAAACACAGCGGGCCGCTCGCACTCTACGCTCAGCGTCACGGTTTCGCGCAGCGGATAGCCGGTCTCCTGCGTGAGCGCGACCGCGGCGCCGTTCACACCCCATTGCGCGCGCGAGGGCGTGTACAGATTTACCGCAACGCCGTCCGCAGCGTGGAAGTAAATGTTCTTCACGTAGTCCGCCACGCCCTGGACGAGCGTGCCCGAGCAGCAGGGCCACTTCTTGGGATAAAACACCTTGCGGGCCTGCCCGCTATAAGTCGAGTAATACGGCGAATCGCCCGCCGGGTCCGGCTCCTTGGCCGCGAGCACTCCATTCATCAACACACGTTCGAGTCCGTCGCCATAGCGTGCATCGCCGGTGGCGCAGAGCAGATAGCGCGCCAGTTTGATGGCTGCGTAGCTGCCGCAGGGAGTTTCAAAGTGATCGACTGTCGTTTGCAGACTCCCGTACAGCTCGCCCTTGTTTGGAGTGATGAAGGTCTCGTTTGGGCCCCATCCGCCGGTGGCATACTGCTGTGTGGTGCGAAGCAGCTCCCATGTATTCTTCATCGCGCGAAGATACTTTTCTTCGCCGAGCACGAGCCGCGCCTGACCCGCGGAACTCAACGCAATGGCATGGCTGTATGCATGGCGCCCAGGCAAAACATCTTTGCCCGCGGCCAGCGGATCGAAGAACTCGCGATCGAGCAGATAGGCCATCGCGCGGTCGTAAAAGATTCGCTCGCCCGTCATCTCATAAGCAAGAAAGAGATTCTCCGGCAGCACATAGGTTTCGTCATACGGAGGGTCCTTCTTCCCGACGCGATCCCGCCCCTGCTCTGGAATGTATGGAAGCGCGCCATGAAACACGCGCGGCACGAGCTCGCGCGCCTGCGCAACACCACTCAGGCTGTGAGCGTCCATCAGGCCGGCCAGATGCTTGTCGAGAACATAGCAGGGCCACACCTTTTCCGCATTCGTGCCCGCGTAAATCTGGTCCTTCGCGCCCAGAGTAGCGGCAAAACACTCCACCAGAGTGTTGACCTTCTCCGCACAGGCCGTGTCGCCGGTCGTCTTGCCGATGCGCGCCAGGCCCGCGATGTACTGGCCCAGCGAATGACCGGGAACAAACCCGTCGCGGTCATACCAGCCGCCCATCTCCGCTCCCGGAGCCGGCAGTCCAGCGCGCTCGCGATAGACCTTCAAGAGGCGATCGTTGTCGAGGGCCAGGTAGAACGCGTGCACGCGGTCATACTGCTTTTTGAGCGGTCCTACGGTGAGCGTGACCGCGCCGTAATCGAACTCGGTAAACGGGCCTGTCGCGGCGGGCACAGCGCCTGATGCGCGCGCGGCGCAGACGGTTGCAGCCGCACCTGCCAGAAATTCTCTGCGCGTGATCTGCGTTTCCAACCCGGCAGCCCCCCCTGCTACTCAACACCCTACGGCCTCGATTGCCATGCGCGGAGCCTCAAGCTTCCTGTGCGCGACTATTCCGCAGTGCGGAATTTTCCGGCTTGCCCATCCCCAGCCTCGCGGGCCCGTTTGCGCCGGCCGTGTTGTCCAGCGGATACACCAGGTCCACATTGCGCGGCGTGAGCAACTGGTGCTTCACAAAGATGGTGGACGGCGTAGGCTTCTGCTGCAGGATGCTGAGCGCGAGCGGTATCAATTCGTCGCCGTAGCGCTCAGGGAAATAGGCCACCGAGCCCACCAGCCGCGTTCCCGGCCGGCGCAGCTCGGCACGCGCTTCGCGCAGCGCATTCTGGCCCATCACCGCGCACTGCTGCGACGCACCTGCCTCTTCAAACGCGCGCAGCGCGGCCAGCGCGCACACGTCGTTGACTGTGCCCACCAGCGTGCGCCGCGGAATGCGTCTGCGCAGATATTTGCGCATCACATCGAGCACCTGTTCAAAGCTTCCGCGGCCGTTCAAGTGCACCAGAGGAGTTTCCACGATCCTGGGCAGCTCCGCGCGCAGTCCGTCCACCAGTCCGGCCAGGCGCAGCTCCAGCAGCGATCCCGCAATGGGCAGCTCCACGAGCACGATCTGATCAACTTTGCCATCCCAGTTTTCGCGCGCCCAGCGGCCCAGCGCACGGCCTCCGATCAAGCCCGCCTTGTAGTTATCCGCCCCGAAATACGTGGCTCCCGGATGCGGCACCTCGATGGCGATCACCGGCGTATTAGCGGCCAGAAACTTCGACGCAATCACCGGCGCCACACGCTCGTAAGTCTGGAACTCGAGAACCAGGTCGACGCGCTCGCGGATGAGAACGTCAGCGTTGCGCAGCGCCTCGCGCGCGCTATAGCGGTTATTGAGCGTGATCAACTGCACGTGCTCGCGCGCCGCAGCGGTCTGCATGCTGCGCGTCACCTCGCGCGCAAACTCGGTGTCGCCCTGCGACGCAAAGCCGATGCGGAAGGGCCGCGCCGTGATGGGCCCGAAGCTGTTGCGGTAAACGCCTGCGCTTGCCCGCTCGATGAGCCCGCCGTGAATCAGCGTCCGCAGCAGCCGGAAGGTAGTGGTCTTGGGCAGCCCGGTCCGCTCCATCACCTCGTTCAATTGCAGCTCTTCGCCCAAGTGACGAAAGGCCTTCAGCACCTCGCAGGCGCGCAGCACGGTCTGCGACTCATTACGGTCCCCGTTGCGATCTTCCGTACGCCCGGACTGGTTTGCCGCCCGCTCCATCCTGTCTATCGACTCGTTGTTTGCGCGCCCGGCCACGTGTCCCTCCCGCTATTTTCGCCTTGCAAGCGGTAAAGTATATTCCGATCTCCGGAATTGGCAAGTCCGATCTTTGCGCCTGACACTAAGGAGGCGGCAAGTCTCTCATTCAAATACGCATATTTATGCAATCAGGACCTTTTATGTTGACCGTCAAACGGCAGGCAACTAACATCGCCGTGGAATCATCTCCGCGGGCAGCGCCTGGGTGTGAACTGCGGCGGATGGAAGCGTGGTGCCGGGAATGAGTGAATTACCGCCGGCTATGCCGTCCTCTGCGCCGGAACGGGTGGAGTGGCTGCATCGGAAGGCCAACTGGATTCGGCTCAGCGCGATGACGATGAACCATCGCGCGGGCCTGGGCCACACCGGCGGCGATCTCTCCGCCGCGGATATTCTCGCTGTGCTTTATCTGGGCGGCGTGTTGTGCGTCGATCCTGCGCAGCCGCGCTGGCCCGCGCGCGACCGTTTTATCCTTTCGAAAGGCCATGGCGCCGCGGCTTTTTACTCCACGCTGGCCGCGCGCGGCTTCTTTCCTGCCGATCAGCTCAGGACCTACATGGAGCCGCTCTCCATGCTCAACGGCCATCCCGACCGCAACAAGCTTCCCGGCGTGGAGGCCAACACCGGCCCGCTCGGCCATGGACTGCCCATTGCCGTAGGCGCGGCGCTGGCGGCGCGCATGCGGCACGAGACGTGGCGCGTCTTTGTGCTGACTGGCGACGGCGAGCTGCAGGAGGGCTCGAACTGGGAGGCCGCGATGACTGCGCAGCACTACGGGATCGACAACCTCACCGTGATCGTCGACCGTAACCGCATTCAGCAGGGCGACTTTACTGAGAACACCATTCGCATGGAGCCGCTTGCGGCGCGTTTCGCGGCCTTTGGCTTCGCGGTCGAAGAGATTGACGGCCACGACGCGGGCGCTCTTCTCGGCCGGTTCGCGCATCTGCCGCTCGAGACGGGTAAACCCTCCTGCATAATCGCTCGCACGATCAAGGGCAAAGGCGTTTCTTTCGCGGAGAATCAGCCGGCATGGCATCACGGTGTGCCGACAGTGGAGCAGCTCGCCGCGGCCGCTGTTGAGCTCGGTGTGGAGGTGGGCTGGTGACGGGTACGGCGAATCAGATTGCGCCGCAGCTCTTCGACTGCCGCGACGCGTATATGAGCGTGCTCGAGGAGATGGCCGCAGCGGACATGCGTGTTTGCGCCGTGGCCAACGACTCGCTTTCTTCCGCGAAGCTCAAGAACTTCAAGGCCCGGTTCCCCGAACGCTTTGTCAATGTCGGCATTGCCGAGCAGAACATGGTGGGCGTGGGCGCGGGCCTGGCCAACGGCGGCATGGTTCCTTACGTTTGCGGCGCATCCTGCTTTCTGACCGCGCGCGCCATGGAACAGGTGAAGGTGGACCTTGCTTACTCACGAGCGAATGTGAAACTATGCGCCATGTCGCCGGGCATGGCGTATGGACAGCTCGGCCCCACGCACCACTCCATTGAAGATCTTGCCTGGATGCGCGTTCTGCCGAATCTCGTGGTGGTTGTGCCGGCCGATCCGATTGAAACCGCGGCCGCCATGCGCTATTCACTCGTACACGATGGGCCGATGTTTCTGCGCATCGCGCGCACTCCCGTTCCGCGCGTTCACGACGATACGTATGAGTTCAAGCTGGGCAAGGCCGTGAAACTGCACGATGGCGGCGACGTGACGCTCATCGCCAATGGGCTGCTGGTTTCGCGCGCGCTTGATGCCGCGCGACTGCTTGAAGCGCGCGGCATCTCCGCGCGTGTGCTGAACATGAGCACCGTGAAACCGCTCGACCGCGAGGCCATTGTCGATGCGGCGCGCACCACGCGCGGCATTGTCACCGCGGAAGAAGCGCTGGCCGCAGGCGGTCTTGGCGGTGCGGTGGCTGAAGTCCTGGCCGTAGAGCATCCCGCTCCCATGCGCATTCTCGGCGTTCCGGACAAGTTTGCGCCAACCGGCACGGCCGAGTTTCTGCTTGAACACTTCGGCCTGACCGCGGCAGGCATTGAACGCGCGGCTCTGGACCTGCTGCGCAAAGAGGCATGATGGCCGGCGAATGGATTCTGGCGATCGACCAGGGCACCACCAACACCAAAGCGCTGCTGCTCGACCGCGACGGCCGCACGGTGTTTCGCACCACCGCGCCGCTTGAAATTCTGCAGCCGCAACCAGGCTTTGTAGAGCAGGACCCGCTGGCGCTCTGGCAATCTGCGCTTCAGGTGGTTTCATCTTCGGTTCGCCACGCCAGCGCTGCGCACGCAACCATTGCCGGCATCGCCATTGCCAACCAGCGTGAGACCGCGCTTGCGTGGAGACGTGCGCGAGCAGGCGCAGCCGCAGCGGGAGAGCCTGTTGGCAACGCCATTACCTGGCAGTGTCGACGCTCCGCGCCAATCTGCGACCGGCTTCGCGCGCACGCTGCGACAATTCAATCGATCACGGGCCTTCCGCTCGACCCGCTCCTGAGCGCCACCAAGTGGGCGTGGCTCTTCGATCGTCAGCCTGAGTTGCGCGGAGCGGCTAAAGCCGGCGATCTCTATCTCGGCACAGTAGACTCGTGGCTGCTCTACAACCTGACTGGCGGCGAGACGCACGCGACCGACCACACCAACGCCTCGCGCACCGCGCTGCTGAATCTCACTTCTCTCGAATGGGAACCTGTGCTGCTCGATCTCTTCGAGATTCCGCGCGCTGCACTACCCGCATTGCAGCCATCGAGCGGCTCGTTTGCGAAATGCACGGCAATTCCAGAACTCGCGGGCGTTCCCATCGTCTCCATGATCGGCGACTCGCATGCGGCGCTGGTTGGCCACGGCCGCTTTGAGCCAGGCACGGTGAAGGCCACGTATGGCACTGGCTCATCGCTCATGATGCTCACGCCGCCGCTCGCCGATGTACGCGATCTTGCGCGCACGGTGGCGTGGACCACGGCGAGCGAAGCCCGCTTCGCTCTCGAAGGCAACATTGCCATGAGCGGCGCAGCCGTGCAGTGGGTGGGCGAGTTTCTTGGACTGGCGCATCCAATTGACGACGCGGCAGCGCTGGCCGCCACCGTGCCCGATGCGGCGGGTCTCATCCTCGTGCCGGCGATGGTCGGACTCGGCGCGCCATACTGGGATTCCGCCGCGCGAGGTCTGGCTGCGAACCTTGAGCGCTCGCACACGGCCGCGCATCTTGCCCGCGCCGCGGTGGAGGCCATCGCATTTCAGGTTGCTGACGTTCTGGAAGCCATGGAAGCGGCTGTCCACATGACCGTGCCATTTTTGCTGGCCGACGGCGGCGCTACGCGCAACGACGCGTTGATGCAGATGCAGGCAGACATTCTGGGCAAGCCGGTGCATCGCTCCACCGAGGAAGATCTCTCCGCGCGTGGCGCGGCCATGTTGGCCGGACTCGCGCTCGGCTGGTGGAGTGGGCTCGGAGACGAGGCTGTGCTCTCCAGCGGCGCGCAGATATTCGAGCCGCGCATGGCCGCTGCAAAGCGCGAATGCTTGCGAGGCGCATGGCGCCATGCAGTGCGCCGCGCGCGGCTCGCCCCGGAGCCGGCCACATGAGCCACGCGAACCCACCCCAGCCCGAGACTGTGCTGGAGAAAGCTCAGGAAATTGTGCTGGAAGCGCGCAACATCACCAAGCGCTATCCGGGCAATATTGCGCTGGACTGCGTGACCTTTCGCGTCTATCGCAGCCAGGTGAATGTTTTGATCGGAGAGAATGGAGCGGGCAAGTCCACGCTGATGCGGATTCTCTCCGGCGTGGAAGAGGCGGACGAAGGAGAGCTTTTTCTCGATGGCCGGCAGATCGCGCTGCGTTCGCCGCGCGATGCCGCGGCGCATGGAATTGCGATTGTTCACCAGGAGCTGCTGGCGCTCACCAACCTGAATGTCAGTGAGAACATCTTTGCCGGGCGCGAACTTTGCCGCAAGCTGCTCGTGGACCGGCAGGAACAAGAGATGCGATCGGAGTCAGCTCTGCGGCGGCTGCGCAAACCCATAGACGTAGGAACCGGGACCGGCCGGCTTTCACTCGGATGCAGGCAGATCGTGGAGATTGCGCGCACCCTCGACCAGGGATCGAAGATTCTCATCCTCGATGAACCGACTTCGGCGCTCTCCACGTCGGAGGCGGAGTCGCTCTTTGACGTGATTGCCGATCTGAAGCGGTCGGGAGTGACAATTATCTACATTTCGCACCGTCTGCATGAGCTGCTTCATCTGGGCGACTCCTTCACGGTTCTTCGTTCCGGGCGGATCGTGGGCGAGTCGTTGCGGGCAACGGTGAGCCGGCAGTGGATTGTGGAGCGCATGTCGGGCCGCGATAGCGCAAATGAAGCCGGCCTCCGCGCGGCCTCTTCCGCGAGTCCCACGGTGCTCTCGGTGCGCGGGCTTACGCTTGCCGGCTCGGTTGGCGATGAAGCGGCGCAGACGGCGCTGCACGGCCTGGATTTTTCACTGCGCGAAGGCGAGATCCTGGGCTTCTACGGATTGCTGGGCGCCGGGCGAACGGAACTTGTGGAGACGCTTGCCGGATTGCGGCCAATTGCGGCGGGCGAGGTTGCGCTTCGCGGGCGTAAGATTCAGATCGACAGCGTAAGAAACGCCATGAAGGCAGGAATAGTGCTGATGCCCGAAGACCGGCAGCGCGATGGATTGTTTCCCGATCTCTCCATTCGCGAAAACATGATGATGTCAGCGACCCGCACGCTGTTTCTCTCGCCGCGTGATGAGACGAAACGCGTGAACCAGCTAGCGGCCGAGCTGCATATCGCCGCCCGGGACATTGAGCTGCCGGTCACCACACTTTCGGGCGGCAATCAGCAGAAGGTGCTGCTGGCGCGCTGCCTGCTGTGCTCGCCGGCGGTGCTGCTGATGGATGAGCCCACGCGCGGCGTGGATGTGAACGCGAAGGCCGAGATATACGGCATTTTGAGCGAACTCGCAGCGAAGGGGCTCAGCATTATCTTTACGTCATCGGAGATTGAAGAGACGCGCGCGCTGGCCGACCGCGTTCTCGTCTTGTGCCAGGGACGCATCGCTGCTGAATTTGCGCGGAACGCATTTACAGATGAAGGCCTCTTCACCGCTGCCAGTCCGTCGGTTGCCGCTTCAATCGCCGCATTCAATGCATCAAATCATGTTTCGGAGCATTCTGCATGAGCTCCGTCACTGGCTCCGCAAATCAGGCGAGCCGCGCGGCCGGCGCTTCCGCGCGGGCTGTGCTTTTGCTGCTGCGCGCGCGCGCAATCCTGGTGCTGGTGCTGCTGCTGGTGATCTTTTCTGCGCTTGCCCCCGAATTTCTTACGGCAAATAACCTGTCTATCCTGGCAAAGCATGTGGCCATCACCGCGCTGCTGGCTGTGGGCATGACATTCGCTGTGCTTACCGGCGGCATCGATCTCTCCGTGGGCTCCATTGCCGGGCTGAGCGGAATGGTGGCCGGATATCTGATTACGCAGGGCATCAGCTTTGGCGGCGCGGCTCACTATCCGCCGGTTGCAGTCGTGGTCCTGCTGACCATCTGCGTCTGCCTGGCGGTGGGCGCGCTCAACGGATGGCTGGTTGCAAAGGCCGGCGTGGCGCCATTCATTGCCACGCTCGGCACGCTCTACATTGCGCGCGGCGCTGCGCTGCTGGTCTCGGACGGCAAAACATTTCCTGAACTGGGAGGCACGGCTGCGCGCGGTAGCACCGGCTTTGCGGCATTCGGGCAAAGCTTCATGCTGCATGTTCCCACTCCCGTGTGGATGATGATTGCGTTATTCGCGATTGCCTGGGTTGTAGCGGCGAAAACTCCGTTCGGGCGCCACGTGTATGCGGTGGGCGGCAACGAGCGCGCGGCTCGCCTTGCCGGCATACGCGTGCCGCGGGTCAAACTGGCGTGCTATCTTTTCTCTGCGCTCGGCGCCGCGCTTGTCGGCCTGATCATCGCGTCGCAACTGGAGGCGGCGCATCCGGCGACAGGCGAGAGCTTTGAGTTGACCGCGATTGCCGCCGTTGTGCTGGGTGGCACTTCGCTTATGGGAGGGCGCGGTTCCATCACCGGTTCGCTGATCGGCGCGTTCGTCATCGGCGTTCTTGCCGATGGCATGGTCATGCTCGGCATCTCCGAGTTCTGGCAGATTGTCATCAAGGGCGTGGTCATCATTCTTGCCGTGGCGGTGGATCAACTGCAGTCGCATTTGCAGGCGCGTCTGCTTCCTTTTCTCACCCAGTCCGGCACGGAGGCAGGGCGGTGATGTCCGGCCGCGGGCTCTTTGCTTGCGCTGTTGCTTGCGTAGTGTTGTGCGCGTGCGCCGCGTGCCACCGCGCCGGCCATCGTGGCAAGCTGATCGCCATTATCGTTCCCTCGGAGGACAATCCTTACTTCAAGGCGGAAGCGGACGCTGCTGCCGCGCGCGCGCTGGCTCTTGGCTACCGTGTGCGCGTGGATGCGCACGACGACGACGCTTACCGGCAGGACAATCTTGTGGATGCGGCGTTTGCGTCCAACGCGGCCGCAATCATCCTCGACAATGCAGGCTCCGACGCTTCCATCGCCGCCGTACGCCGTGCCACCAGGGCGGGCATTGCGGTCTTCCTCATCGACCGAGAGATCGGCGCGACGGGAGTCGCGAAGGCGCAGATCATCTCAGATAACGACCAGGGTGCGCGGCTTGTTGCTGCGGCCTTCGAGAGCGCGGTTGGGCCTAAAGGTGACTATGCGGAACTGCTTGGGCGCGAGTCGGACACCAATGCGCAAATTCGCACCGGAGGTTTTCATGCCGTGCTCGACAAGTACCCGGACCTGAAGCTGGTTGCGGCGCAGTCTGCCAATTGGTCGCAGGAAGAAGCCTTTCAGAAGACCGAGACCATGCTCGAGGCGCATGGCGAAATCGCCGGCATTATTGCGGGGAACGATACGATGGCGCTGGGCGCGGCGGCGGCGGTCAAATCCGCAGGGCTCGTGCACATTGCCATCACCGGCTTTGATGGAAGCCCGGATGCGATCGATGCGATCCGCAGCGGCGAGCTGCAGGCGACCGCTCTGCAGCCTGCGGTGTTGATCTCACGGCTAGCAGTGGATGAAGCCGACCGGTATCTGAAGACCGGCTCCACGGGCAAGCCGGAAAAGCAGATTATTCCCTGCGATCTGGTTGCCAAAACCAACGCGAACGACTATCGCAACTTCGAAAAGATAAGGTGAAGCGCTATGAAACCATCCGCGACGCTCGGAGTCATTGTAGGTAACCGCGACTTCTTTCCCGACGTGCTGATTGCTGAAGCGCGCCGCGATTTGAGCAAGCTGCTTAGCGAGCTTTCCGTTGAGCCCGTGTGGCTGTCAGAGAGCGACAGCAAGCTGGGCGCGGTGGAGACCTGGTCTGATGCGCAGAAGTGCGGCGACCTGTTCCGGAACAACCGCGAGCGGCTTGACGGAATACTTGTCTGCCTGCCGAACTTTGGCGACGAGAAGGGCGTGGCCGATTCGATACGCCTGGCCGACACGCGGGTTCCCGTGCTCGTGCATGCCTGCCCGGACGACCTGGATCAGTTCGGACTTGAGCGGCGCCGCGACGCCTTCTGCGGCAAGATATCGGTCTGCAACAATCTGCGCCAATATCGCATCAAGTATTCGCTCACGCGCGATCACACGGCGGCGATCCTCGATTCGCGCTTCCGCGAGGACCTGATGCAGTTCATGCAGACCTGCAAAGTGGTGCGCGGCCTGAGCCGCGTTCGCATTGGCGCTGTGGGAGCGCGCCCCAACGCATTCAACACCACGCGCTTCAGCGAGAAGCTGCTTGAGGCCGCGGGCATCACCGTCAATACCATCGACCTTTCCGAGGTATTCGGCAATGCCGCCAAAATCTCGGCTGACGACCCGCGCGTACGCGGGCGCATCGAGCAGATCCGCTCCTATGCCGACGCGTCGAAGGCCCCGGACGAAGCCATTGTGCGCATGGCCAAGTTCGCGCTCGTCGTTGACGATTGGATGCAATCGCTTTCCATAACTGCGACGGCGATTCAATGCTGGAGCTCTCTGCAGAAGAACTTCGGCGTCAACGTCTGCACCATCATGTCCATGATGAGCGAGCAGATGTTGCCTTCGGCATGCGAGGTGGATATTGCCGGCGTGGTGGGCATGTATGCACTGCAACTGGCCAGCGGCACGCCCAGCGCGCTGGTGGACTGGAACAACAACTACGGCGGCGATCCCGAGAAGTGCGTCTTCTTCCACTGCGGTAACTGGGCCAAGGATTTTCTGCCGGACATTCGCATTGCGACCGCACCGATTCTGGGCACAACGCTGGGCGAGGAGAATACCTTTGGCGCGCTCGAGGGCCGCACCCTTGCCGGACCTGTGACATTCGGCCGCGTAAGCACGGATGACCTGAGCGGCGCGATCACCGCGTATGTGGGCGATGGCGAGTTTACTGACGATCCGCTCGATACCTTTGGCACGCGCGCCGTCGTCAAAGTGCGAGCATTACCCGCGTTGATGCATATCATCTGCCAGAACGGCTTTGAGCACCACGCTGCCATGACCCGCGGCCACTCGGCGGCAGCGGTGGCGGAGGCGCTGGGCCGCTACCTTGGCTGGCGGACCTATCACCACAACCGTCCCGGCGATCTGCCCGCTCTGGCCTGACCCTTGTCCGGCTCGGAAACAACAAGTATGCATGAAAGTGTAACTATGCATAATTATTCGTCTCTTATCTCATTACCTGTGTGAGAATGCTCTCTATGGCGCGCATCGATGAACTCAGGCTGATGGCCAAAGTTGCACGCATGTACTATGTGCGGGGCATTCGCCAGCAGGGAATTACGGAGCGGCTGCAGATTCATCAGTCCACTGTGTCGCGGTTGCTCAAACGCGCTCGCGCCGCGAACCTGGTGCGCATCAGCGTGAGCGATCCGCCCGGCATCTTCGCCGAGATCGAAGACCGTCTCATCGCCGAATTCCAGTTGAAGGATGCCGTGGTTGTGGACTGCCCGGCGGAAGAAGAGCCGATGGTGCGCGATCTGGGTGCGGCTACGGCTTACTTTATCGAGACCAGCGTAAAGCCCGGCGCATCGATCGGCATCTCCTCGTGGAGCCGCTCGTTATTTGCCATGGTCGACGCGCTCCATCCCGGCGACTACTGCCGCGGCGGCAAGGTGGTGCAGATTCTGGGCGGAGTGGGCAGCGTGGGCGCGCAGCACCACGCTACCTATCTGGCGCAGCGGCTGGCGGCGCTCATCGGCGCCAGCGCGGTGCTGCTGCAGGCGCCGAGTATCGTGGACTCGGCGGAAGCGCGGCGTGTGCTGGCTCGCGATGCATCCGTGCGCAAGGCCTCCGATTTATTTGAGCACATCGATCTTGCGCTGGTGGGCATCGGTTCCATGGAGCCCTCGCGGCTGCTTGCCAACAGCGGCAATGTTTTTTCGCCAGGCGAGCGCGCCGAACTGAGCCGCCAGGGCGCTGTGGGCGACATCTGCTTTCGATACTACGATGCGGAAGGCGCGCCTATCAACTCGCCGCTCATGCAGAGGGTGATCGGCATCGAGCCTGCATCGCTGCGCAAGATTCAGCGCGTGGTGGGCGTGGCCGGCGGACGCCGCAAGCTGCGCGCCATACTGGCCGCGCTGCGTGGGGGTTGGATCAACGTGCTGATTACCGATCATCGCACTGCCGCGAGCCTGCTCGGCGAGAAAGAATGAGCGGCGGCGCAGTCCAATCTCTTCACCGCGCATTTTTGTAGATCATTTCAAGCAGTTCGTCGTACATGGCTTCTTTCTGTTCGTCGGAGCCGGTTCGGATGGCGTGACTGGCGCAGTGGGCCAGATGATTGCGCATGAGCGCGCGGGCCACGGCGCGCAGCGCCTCTTGGGCGGAGGAGACCTGCATCAAGATATCGGCGCAGTAGCGGTCTCCTTCCACCATGCGCTGAATGCCGCGCACCTGGCCCTCAATGCGGCTGAGGCGGCGGAGGTTGGATGCCTTGATTTCAGGGTCGACGCCAATCGCCTTGCGGCCAGCGACAGGGACCTCGCATCCGCAAAAGGCTTCAGTTTTTCTTGCTGCCATAGCTCTCCTTAACCAAGCCTGAGCCTGCTTAGACGTAGGCTGTTAGTGACCACACTGAATGAACTAAACGCCATGGCCGCGCTGGCCAGCACCGGGCTGAGCAGCAGTCCGCACACGGGATAGAGAATGCCTGCTGCAACGGGAATGCCCACCACGTTGTAGGCAAAGGCCCAGAACAAATTCTGGCGCATCACGCGCATGGCTCCGCGCGCGAGCGCAATGGCGGCGGCTACGCCGGTGAGGTCGCTGCGCATGAGCGTCACGTCACCCGCTTCCATGGCGATGTCAGAGCCGGTGGCCATGGTGATGCCCACATCAGCCTGCGCCAGTGCGGGTGCATCATTCACGCCGTCGCCGACCATGGCCACTATACGTCCCTCCGCCTGCAGCCTGCGGATCACGTCTACCTTGCCCTGCGGCAGCACGCCGGCGATCACGTCGTCCAAGCCAACTTCGCGAGCAATCGCGCGCGCGGTGTGCTCATTGTCGCCGGTGAGCATGACCACGCGAAGCTTCTCACGATGAAGCCCGCGAATAGCCTCGGCGGACGTTGGTTTTACGTTGTCGGCGACGGCGATGATCCCTGCCAGTGCGCCGTCGATTGCGACCCACAGCGGCGTGCGGCCCCGCGCAGCAATCCACTCGGCGTCCTGCGTCAGGGCCGCAATCGAGACTGCATAGTCGCGCAGCAGCGCGGGGTTGCCGACGAGCACCGCATGGCCCTCGACGACACCGGTGATGCCGCGTCCGGGAAGCGACTCAAAAGACTCAGCCTGCGGCAGCGCGATTCCGCTTTTGTTGGCGCGGCGCACTAGAGCTTCGCCCAGTGGATGCTCGCTGGAGCGCTCGAGCGCGGCAACGATGCGAAGCAGATCGGTCTCAGCTAAACCCGCTGTTGACGAAAGCAGTATCTCTACAACGTCAGGCCGGCCGGCCGTGATGGTGCCCGTCTTGTCGAGCACGACCGTATCGATCTTCTCCAGCCGCTCGAGTGCTTCGCCGCCTTTGATCAGCAAGCCAAACGCTGCTCCGCGGCCGGTGGCCACCATCACCGCGGTGGGAACGGCGAGACCCATGGCGCAAGGGCAAGCAATAACCAGCACGGTAACCGCTGCGGCAAAGGCCTGCATGATGCCCGCGCCGGGAGCGAAGAGCCGCCACGCAGAAAATGTGATGATGGCAAGAACAAGCACCGTGGGCACAAAGATGGCGCTTACGCGGTCGGCGAGCCGCTGAACAGGCGCGCGGGAAGTCTGCGAGTCGCGCAGCAGGCGAACGATCTGTGCGAGCATGCTTTCGGCTCCCAGCGCAGTGGCGCGATATTCAAGCGATCCGCGCTGGTTGAGAGTGCCGCCGATGACGCGATCCTGCGCTGTCTTTTCGACCGGCATCGACTCACCGGTGAGCATCGACTCATCGACGCTGCTTTTGCCGGAGAGGACAATGCCGTCCGCAGGAATGCGCTCGCCGGGGCGCACAAGAATGACGTCGCCGTGTTGAATTGCGTCGAGCGGTACATCCCGCTCCGCACCATCGCGCCGGACGCGCGCGGTCTTTGGCTGCAACTCGACCAGCTTGCGCAGCGCCTGCGCAGTGCGGCCCTTGGCACGGCTTTCAAGAGTGTTGCCGGTTAAAACAAGAGCGATGATCAGCAGGCCCGCTTCGTAATAGACATCGGGCGCGATGCCGTGAGCAAGAAAGAAACCGGGCGCAATGGTGGAGGCAGCGGAGTAAAGAAAGGCTGCACCTGTGCCCAGCGCGACCAGCGTGTTCATGTCTGCCGTCTTGTGCAGCAGCGCGGACCAGGCTTTGACGTAGAAGCGGCGGCCGGCCCAGGCGACGATGAACGCGGAGAGGATTAGCAGGAACCACCGTATGACGTCGCCGTCGATCCTGTATATCCAAGGCAAAAACGCACGCAGGAATGGATCGAAGACGCGCATCGACCAGCTCATCAATGGGTCCTTCATCCGCGCCATGCCGCTTGCACGCGATGCGCTCATCAGCGGCATGGAGAGAATCATGGCGACAATGCCCGCAACGCCGCTGATCCAGGCCTGGCGGCGCAACTGGCCGTATTCGCGCAGTTGCTCTTCGTCGCTTCTCTCCTGAGCTTGAAGTACCGAGTCCGCGGGCACGGGCATCTCCGCGCCGTAGCCGGTGCCACGGATCTTCTCGACGAGCACTGTGGGTGAGGTGATACGCGGATCGAAGGTTACGGTCGCGTTGTGCAGCATCAGGCTGACAGTGGCGTCCTGCACGCCGGCCTGCTGGGCGAGCGTGCGTTGCACGAAGGACTCGCACGCTGCGCAGGTCATGCCGGTGACCGGAATGTTGACCCGCTCTGGGGCTGCTGTAGTGGCGGCAGGATTCGACATGGAGAGCTCTCTTTCGATCAGCGCTCGATGTGCGCGGTGAACCCGATGCGATCGACTGCACCCGCGATCTGCTCGGGAGCGACATGCGCGGGGTCAATAGCGACCGTCGCCGAGCCCACCTGGACCGACTCGACACGCGCTCCTTTGACGGCGGCGATTGCGCTGGTGACGCGGCGAACGCAGCCGTCGCAATGCATTCCTTCGATGGAAAGTTTGACGAGGTTTTCCATGAGTGCGTCTCTCCTGCACTCAGTATATATGCCCCTACCCCCTATATGTATTCAAGAAAAAATGAATGAAGAAGTAAAGAAATCCGCAGGGCGGCGGTTTCGGCGAAGTTCTAGAAGTTCTTTGCCATGTACGCGCGCAGACCTGCCAGGCGATTGGTTGCATCTCCTATCTCGATCTCCAAGAGCAGCTTGGCCGCGGCGAGCTGATTGTTGAAGTCGAAGGCCGCGGAGGTGTCGGGATT
>JBAUCP010000866.1:0-1965 GCA_049677625.1 Occallatibacter sp.
CAGCCGGGCCGCTCCTCTACCAGCGCCTCAGCCGACTGCGTGGCCAGCGAACTCGCCTCATACGACAGCCGCTGGTGGGCGCGCTCGTACACCTCCTGCGTCTGCTGCCGCACCAGCACCAGAACGAACAGGCCGATGGAAAGAGATTCAAGCAGAAGCAGCCCGGCCAGCATCTGCCAGCGTATCGATCGCGGCCACCAGCGCATGCGCAACCCAAAAGCCTCCCCAAAACCCTGCAGTTAAGTCTACGGGATCACAGTGCGCGGCCGGCGGCCAGCGCTGCGGCAATCTGCCCGCCGTGAAAGCGCCCGTTCTCGATGAAGATTTCGCTGGTGCGTTCGCCGGCCACGATCACGCCGGCCAGGTAAATGCCCGGCACATTGCTTTCAAGCGTCTCCTTGTCGCAGACCGGCAGCCGGTCCACGCCGCTGCACTCCACGCCCAGCCGTTCCAGGAAATCGAAATCGGGATGGTAGCCGGTCAGAGCGAAGACGAAGTCGTTGCGCAGGGTCTTGCGGCCCTCCGGAGTCTCGATCACCACTGCGTCCGGAGTAATTTCGACCACCAGCGAATCGAAGTACGCTGCGATCTGGCCATTCTTGATGCGGTTTTCGATGTCTGGTTTGATCCAGTATTTTACATTCGGTGTAACCCCGGGCCCGCGGTAGATAAGCGTAACCCGCGCGCCGTGGCGCCACAGCTCCAGCGCGGCGATGGCCGCCGAGTTCTTGCCGCCGATTACGGCAATGTCCAGCCCGGAATACGGGTGCGGATCGTCGTAATAATGGTGCACCTTGCTCAGATCCTCGCCGGGAATGCCCATCAGGTTGGGCAGGTCGTAGTAGCCGGTGGCGACGGCCAGCTTGCGCGCGCGCAGCTCGCCGGGCCGGCCGAAGCGGTCGGCGGTGTGCACGGCAAAATCCCCGTCCGAGCCGGAGACGCGGTCGACCGTCAGATACTGCCGCAGGTCGAGCTTGTAGAACGCAGCCACCTGCCGGTAGTACTCGAGCGCCTCATTGCGCGTGGGCTTGGCGTTGGTGGTGGGGAAGGGAATGCCGCCGATCTCGAGCAGCTCCGAGGTGGTGAAAAACGTCATGTGCGACGGGTAATGGAACAGCGAGTTGCAAACGCAGCCCTTATCCACCAGCACCGCGCTGAATCCCGCCTTCTGCGCATCAATGGCGCATGCCAGCCCGGTGGGCCCGGCGCCGATGACCAGGAGATCGAAGATGGGATCGTGCGAAGACCTCAAGTTCTGCTCGCTCATATCCCTAGCTTAGGGCATGACGAGGAATGGGGTCTCTGCAGGCCGGTTCCGATCGGTGCCGGTGGATTCGATGGTAGAATGGTAGAATGAAATGGTAGAAGGGTGGATCATGGCGAGCTTGAACATCAAGGATGAGGAAACTCACAGGCTTACAAAGGAGTTAGCGCAACTGACCGGGGAGAGCCTGACTTCTGCCGTGAAAACTTCGGTTAAAGAGCGCCTGGAAAGGCAAGAGAAGGCATCCAGGACAGAAAATCGCATGGAATGGCTCAGGCGGATTACGACGGAGACCGCAGCGATTATGAACGATGGCAGGACTTCCAAAGAACTGATGGACGAACTTTACGATGATGAGACAGGCTTGCCCAAATGATCGTTGACACGTCGGCGCTGATAGCTATTCTCAAGCAGGAGCCGGAGTGGGAAACATTCGCGAATATCCTGGACTCGGTGGACTCTTCGCGCATCTCCGCATCGACTTACGTCGAACTTTCGATCGTCGTGGATCGATGGAAGAATCCCACCGCGAGCCGCCGGATTGATGAGCTGATCGAACAGTTCCGGATAACCATCGAGCCAGTCAGCGTTGAGCAGGCGCGCATCGCCCGCCAGGCCTATCGCGACTACGGCAAGGGCAGCGGCCATCCCGCCAGCCTCAACTTTGGCGACTGCTTCAGCTACGCGCTGGCGCGGGCCAA
>JBAUCP010000867.1:0-7534 GCA_049677625.1 Occallatibacter sp.
GTCAGGCCCTCACGCGGCCAATATCGAATGGATAGCCGCCGACATTTTTGCATACGCTCCATGGAAACCCATTCATCTTGTCGTTATCTCTCTCTTCACACATCACCTCGATGATGCCAGCGTAGTCCGCTTCCTCACATGGATGGAGCGGCACGCAACAGTCGGATGGTTCATCAACGATCTCTCGCGCAGCGCGGTTCCGTATCACTTTTTCCGCATCTTCTCCAAGCTCGCCAATATGCATCCCTTCGTACAGCATGATGGCCCCGTCTCCATTGCGCGCGCCTTTCAGTTGGAAGACTGGCAAAGCCTGTGCGCCGCAGCAGACTTGAGCAACGATGAAGTTTCGATCTGTGGTTACACGCCCGCGAGGCTTTGTGTGGCGAGGAGCAAACTGCAATGAGCACGTCGCCAAGAAGCTTGGATCATCTGGTCATCGGCGGCGGCCCGGCCGGTTCCATGGTTGGCCTTCGTCTCGCACAGGCCGGATGCCGCGTTACGCTGCTCGAAAAAGAACGCGGCGCGCATCACAAAGTCTGCGGCGAGTTCCTGAGCCGCGAGGCCGTGGATTATCTGCATCACGCAGGGGTCTCGCCACGCGGTCTGGGCGCAGCTCCGATCCGTTTCCTGCGCCTGTCTGCGGGCCGCAGTGTGACGCAGGCCGCGCTTCCTTTTCCCGCGCTCTCGCTTTCGCGCCGCATTCTGGATGAAGCCCTGCTGCAGCGGGCTGCGGACCATGGCTGCGAGGTGCTCCGCCGCCATTGCGTAGAACAGCTCATTCCCGATGGCGGAGCGTGGAGAGTCACTCTCGGCAGCGGCGCATCGCTGCGCGCGCAAACCGTCTTCCTGGCAACCGGGAAGCACGATCTGCACGGATGGAAACGCGGCAGCGGTAAACAAAGCGACCTCATCGGTTTCAAAATGCACTGGCAGTTGCCGGCGGTACAAACTGAAGCACTGTGCGAGAGCATGGAGCTTTTTCTCTTTCCCGGCGGATACGGCGGGCTGTCGCTCGTCGAGTGTGAGATTGCCAATCTCTGCCTGGCGGTGCGCCGCTCGGAGTTGCGCAGAGTGCGCGGATGGAATGAGCTTTTCGCCAGGCTGCTCCGCGAAAATCCACGCCTGCGCCACTACCTCAAAGATGGCGAAGCCCAGTGGCCCCGCCCGCTGGCCATCTCACCCATTCCCTACGGATACCTTGCCGGCAGCCCGCGCGGCCTGTGGTGCGTGGGCGATCAGGCGGCCGTAATTCCATCCTTCACCGGTGACGGCATGTCTATCGCACTGCACAGCGCCGCACTGGCCGCGCAGATGTTTCTGGACGGCAAAACCGCGGAGGAATACAACCACGCGTTGCGCGCCCAGCTCAATCGAAGCATGTCGCTGGCCACCTGTCTCTCGCGGGCCATGGTCACGGCTGCGGGGCGCCACGCCGGCGTTCTCACGCTGTCGCTCTTCCCGCAGGCAATGCGATGGATCGCCGCGGCTACGCGGATTCCCGCGCAGGCGCTCCTCGCCGGCACGCATGCAACTCTTTCACCGGAGTGATCGCTTCGAGCGGAGCGCGTTCGGGCAGCAGCGTGCAATCGCTTCACAGGCCGCGACTCTCTATTCCACGGGATCGTAGTTCAGATTCTGGCCTAGCCATCGCTCGATCTCCGACCCATTCATCGCCTTGCGCGCAGCATAGTCCTCGACCTGGTCGCGGCCGATCTTGCCGAGCGAGAAATAGCGAGACTGGGGATGCGCAAAGTAGAGCCCGCTCACGCTCGATCCGGGCCACATGGCAAACGACTCGGTAATCTTCATGCCAGTGTTCGCCTCCACATTGAGCAGCCGCCACAGCGTGCCCTTCTCCGTGTGATCGGGGCACGCCGGATAGCCTGCAGCCGGCCTGATCCCGCGATACTTCTCATGGATCATCTGCTCGTTGCTGAGGTTTTCAGCGCAGCCGTAGCCCCACTCCTGGCGCACGCGCTTGTGCAGGCACTCGGCGAATGCTTCAGCCAGCCGGTCGGCGATCGCCTCCGCCATGATCGCGTTGTAGTCATCTTGTTTGGCCCTGAACTGGTCGCACAGCTCCTTCAGGCCAATGCCGCTGGTCACCGCAAACGCACCGATGGTATCGGGCAACCCAGTCTCCCTGGGCGCAATGAAGTCAGCCAGCGACCGGCACGGCTCATTGCCTTCCCAGTCCGCTTGCTGGCGAAGGAAGTGGAAACGTTCGAGCACGCCGGCGCGCGTTCCGTCCGCATAAAGCTCCACATCGTCATTCACCGCGCTGGCGTGGAAAAACCCATACACGCCGCGCGCGACGATCAGGTTCTTCTCGACCATCTCGTCGAGCAGAGCATTGGCTTCGGCAAAGATCTGGCGCGCCTGCGCGCCCTGCCTCTCGTCGTCGAAGATGCGCGGATACACACCCTTCAGCTCCCAGGTGTGAAAGAACGGCGTCCAGTCGATGAACTCGCGCAGCGTGGCCAGCCGAAAGTTGTCGAGCGCGCGCACGCCCGTAAACGCGGGCACGGGCAGGTCTTCTGCGCGCCACTCGATCGGCGTCCGCCGCGCGCGAGCGGTCTCAAGCGGGACAAGCTTCTGCCGCGGCGCCGCATGGGTCTTCCGGATGGCCTCATACTCCGCCCGATGCCGCTCCACAAACGCCGGCTTGCCTTCGTCGCTGAGCAGGCTGGTCGTCACCGGCACCGCGCGGCTGGCATCGAGCACATGAACCACCGGCTCGTTATAGTGGGGCGCAATTTTCACGGCAGTGTGCGCGCGGCTGGTGGTTGCGCCGCCAATGAGCAGCGGCAGCTTGAAACCCTGGCGATTCATCTCGCGCGCAACGTGCACCATCTCGTCAAGCGATGGCGTAATAAGCCCGCTCAGGCCGATGATGTCCGCCTTGACCTCTTTCGCACGCTCCAGAATCTTTTCGGCGGGCACCATCACGCCCATGTCGATCACTTCGTAGTTATTGCAGGCCAGAACCACGCCCACAATATTCTTGCCGATGTCGTGAACGTCGCCCTTCACCGTCGCCAGCACAATCTTGCCCTGCGTCTTCACCACCTGGCCGGCCGCGGCCATTGAGGCTTTCTCCGCCTCCATGAATGGCGTGAGGTACGCCACGGCCTTTTTCATCACGCGCGCGGACTTGACCACCTGCGGCAGAAACATCTTGCCTGCACCGAACAGATCGCCCACCACGCCCATGCCGGCCATCAACGGACCCTCGATGACCAACAGTGGGCGGCCGAGTTTCACGCGCGCCTCCTCGGCATCGATCTCGATGTACTGGTCGATTCCCTTCACCAGCGCATGCGACAGCCGCTCCTCCACCGTGCCGGTGCGCCACTCCTCAGCCTTCTTTTCGCTCGCCGCCGGGCCCGAACCCGTTGCTGCCTCTTCAGCCTTCAGGGCCTCGCCGAACTCGACCAGCCGCTCGGTTGCGTCAGGACGGCGATTGAGCAGCACATCCTCCACCAGCGTCTTCAGCCCCGGCTCAATCTCCTCGTACACCTCGAGCATGCCGGCGTTCACAATGCCCATGTCCATGCCCGCCGCGATGGCGTGATAAAGAAACGCCGCGTGCATGGCCTCGCGCACCTTGTTGTTGCCGCGAAAACTGAAAGAAACGTTCGACACGCCGCCGCTCACCTTTGCGTGCGGCAGGTTCGCCTTGATCCAGCGCGTGGCGTTGATAAAGTCCACCGCGTAGTTGTTGTGCTCCTCCATGCCGGTGGCAACGGTCAGGATGTTGGGATCGAAGATCACGTCTTCAGGCAGAAAGCCCACTTCGTTGACCAGGATCTTGTAGGCGCGCTCGCAGATGCGTATCTTGTCCTCGAAGGTCGCGGCCTGGCCCTGCTCGTCAAAGGCCATCACCACCGCAGCCGCGCCATACTTGCGCACCGTCGAAGCATTGTGGCGAAATTTTTCTTCGCCTTCCTTCAACGAGATCGAGTTGACGATGCCCTTGCCCTGCAGGCACTTCAAGCCCGCCTCAATCACTTCCCACTTCGAGGAGTCCACCATGAACGGAACTTTGGCGACTTCGGGCTCGCTTCCCAGCAACTGCAAATACCGCGACATCGCCGCGACGCCATCAATCATGCCCTCGTCCATGCAGATGTCGATCACGTTGGCGCCGTTCTCCACCTGCTGCCGGGCCACGCTCACCGCTTGCTCGTACTTGCCTTCCTTGATCAGCTTCGCGAACCTGGGCGAGCCGGCCACATTGGTCCGCTCGCCGATCATGATGAAGACGCCGGGCTGCTGCGTGAATGGCTGCGACCCGGACAGTCGAAGCGGCCTTGTCTCTATGCTCACGCTCGTGCTCCGCTCTCGATCGCATCCGTGTGGAACTCCTCAGCGTGCGGCCTCGGCAGCTTTCGCGGAGGCATATCTTCAAGCGCCTTGGCAATCGCCGCAATGTGATCGGGCGTATTGCCGCAGCAGCCGCCGGCAATGTTGATCAGCCCTCCGCCCGCAAACTCGCTTAGCGAACGCGCCATATCCGCAGGCCCCAGATCGAATCCGGTCTCGGAGAGCGGATTGGGCAAGCCGGCATTCGGATAGCAGGAGATGGCCACGTCAGCCTTCTCTGAGAGCTCGGAAAGGAACGGATACATCAGATCGGGTCCGAGCGAACAGTTGAGTCCCACGGAGAGCGGCTTCACGTGCTTCACCGCAGTCCAGAAGGCCTCAGTGGTCTGCGCTGAGATCAGCGTCTCGCCGCCGCGCCCCACTGCCGCCGAAATCATCACCGGCAGCTTTTTGCCTTCCTGCTCGAAGACCTCCTGAATCGCGACCAGCGCCGCCTTGGCATTGAGCGAGTCGAAGATGGTCTCCACCAGCAGCAGGTCCACGCCGCCTGCGATCAGCGCGCGCACCTCGTGTGTGTACGCCGACTTCACCTGGTCGAAGGTGACCACCCTGAAGCCGGGATCGTCGGCATCGGGCGAGTTCGAGAGCGAGACGGTCAGCGGCCCGACGGCTCCTGCAACAAACCGCTGGCGTCCCGTCGCATTGGCCACGCGATCGGCCCACTCGCGGCACTGCCGCGCCGAGGTTTCATTGATCTCCCAGGCCAGATTGTTCAGGAACGGGTCTTCGATGACCCTCTGGTAGAACGCAGGGTCTTTGCGCCCGCCGCGCTCGCGCGGATCTTCGACAAAGAACTCGCTCTGCGTGATGCTGGTCGCGCCAAAGGTGTTGGTCTCGATGATGTCCGCGCCGGCCTCCAGAAAGCGGCGATGGATGTCGCCGATCATCGCAGGCTGCGTGAGCGAGAAGAGGTCGCCGTTATTCAACAGGTCTTTCTTCGCGTCCTTGAATTGCTCGCCGCGAATATCGGCTTCTTTCATGCCGTAGGTGCGGATAGTCGTACCCATCGCTCCGTCGATAATGGCGACCCGGCTCTCGAGAATCTTCTCGAGAGGATGTTGCTGATCTCTGGTCATGGAGAGTTCCTAAGAAAATCAGCCAAAATGTCTTTTGGCCGCACCGGCCGGACAGCAAGAACAACCGGCAAATGCCCCTTTATCAAGAATATCGAAGTTGGCTGCTTCAACAAACCCATTCGCGGCGAATGAGCCCGGAACCGGGCTGGATTGCGTTTAGTACGTATTTAGTGGATGCGCGGGAACGGGCATGGATTCAGGCTGCCGGTCAGGTGAGTGGCTATAAACTGAATTAGGTACAGGTGATGATCAGGTTATTTGGCGGAAAAAAAGAGCCCGATGCTGCGCCCGAAACGGACGAAGCGGAACTGACTGAGGCCGGATCGAGGCCCGGCTTCTTCGAGCGGATGCGGCAGGCCGTCTCGCGCACCCGCGAGTCGTTCTCGGCCAAGATTGCGGACATTGCCGCCATGACGCGCATCGTGGACGAGAGCGCGCTCGACGAGCTGGAGACCGCGCTGCTCACCAGCGACCTGGGCGTGCCCACTACGATGGCGGTCCTCGATGCCCTCCGCGACCGCGCGCGTCATCACGCAATCGATGGCGGCGAGGAGCTGCGCACGCTGCTCAAGGCGCAGTTGCAGGCCATTCTCGAAGCTCCGCAGCGGCCCATCCCCACGCCCGATGCGCCGCCCAAGGTCACGTTTCTGGTCGGCGTGAACGGCACCGGCAAAACCACCAGCAGCGGCAAGCTGGCCGCGTGGAGCCGTGCACAGGGCCGCTCCGTGCTCTTGTGCGCAGCGGACACTTTTCGCGCAGCGGCCATTGAACAGCTTGAGGTGTGGGCCTCGCGCTCCGGCGTGGAGATGATCAAGACCCGCCAGGGCGGCGACCCGGCCGCGGTGCTCTATGACGCTATCGCAGCGGCCAAGGCGCGTACCATCGAAGATCTCTACGTAGACACCGCCGGCCGTCTGCACACCAAGTCCGGCCTGATGGATGAGCTGGACAAGATGCGCCGCACCGCTGCGCGCCTCGTCCCCGGCGCGCCGCACGAGGTGCTGCTGGTGATGGACGCAACCACCGGGCAGAATGGATTGCAGCAGGCGCGGCTGTTTACTGAGGCTGCGGGAGTCACCGGCATCCTGCTTACCAAGCTCGACGGCACGGCCAAAGGCGGAATCGCAGTAGCCATTGCGCGCGAGCTGAATCTGCCGGTGCGCTTTGTGGGCGTAGGCGAGAAGATGAGCGACCTGCTGGAGTTCTCGCCGGCCGAATTTGTCGAGTCGCTGGTTGGCTAGGTAAACATAATTCGATGGCTGCATTCGAGCAAAATCCCGACCGCGACGCGTACTGGATGCAGCGCGCACTCGAGCTCGCGCGCCGTGGCATTGGCCTTTGCTCGCCCAATCCGGTTGTGGGCTGCGTGATTCTGGACCGCGCGGGCCAGGTTGTCGGCGAGGGCTGGCATGAGTACGACCTGCTCGATCATGCTGAAGTGGTCGCACTGCGCGAAGCGCAGCAGCACGCCGGCGAGCGGGTGCGCGGCGGCACGGCCTACGTCACGCTCGAGCCCTGCAACCACACCGGCCGTACCCCGCCCTGCACCGGAGCATTGATTGATGCAGGAGTGGCGCGTGTTGTCGCGGCCACGGTGGATCCCAACCCCAATGTTGCGGGGCACGGCGCGGAGCGGCTGCGCGCGGCGGCCATCGACGTGACGCTGGGGGTCTGCCAGGCGGAGGCGCGGGAACTGAACGAGGGTTTTGCCCGCTGGAGCCAGCACAAGCGGCCCTTCGTGCTGATGAAGGTAGCCATGTCGCTCGATGGGCGCATTGCGCCGCCCGCCGGGCAGCACCTGCCGCGCGAGCCCTTCTGGATCACCTGCGAAGCCGCGCGCGCCGCCGTGCAGCCGTTGCGCTGGCAGGCGGACGCGGCCCTGGTCGGCGTTGACACGGTCGTCGCCGACGATCCGATGCTTACCGACCGCAGCGGCCTGCGCCGCAGAAGACCGCTGCTGCGCATTGTGCTCGACTCTGCGCTGCGCATGCCGCTCGACTCAAAGGTGGTGGCGACAGCGCAGGATGACGTGGTGATTTACACCGTATCGAACGATGAGCAGCGCGCCGGCC
>JBAUCP010000868.1:0-5743 GCA_049677625.1 Occallatibacter sp.
CGGCGGCCACCGCGGCCACGCCCGGACCCGACGTGTGGATTCCCGCCGAGGCGCTGGTCACCTTCCGTCTGCAAGCGCCTATTACGGTGCAGCCGGTGAGCGCGCAGGAGGCGGCACGGCTGGCGCAGGGGCTGTATCCCGGCGGCCCCAGCCTCTATCGCCGCGGGCCCTATCCGCCGCCCTACGGCTACGCGGGCGGACCTTATTATCCCTACTACGCGTATCCGCCGGTCTACTACCGCCCCTATTACATGGTGGGCGGGGTTTACTACTGGCGTTAAGAACTTCTACAAACAGCAGGAACTTCGGGCGCCCCATTTTTCGGGCGCCCGTTCTGTTTCCGGAGTAGTGTATTCTGGACCTCCCCGAAAACCAAGGCTGGAGGTCTGCACATGGGCAAGCACGCAAACATCACGGAAACGGTTGGCAACACACCGGTAGTCAGGATCAACCGGCTGGCTCCTCCGGATGTGAATCTGTACGTCAAGATCGAGGCGTTCAACCCGCTCGGCTCCGTCAAAGACCGGCTCGCGCTGGGCGTGATTGAAGAAGCGGAGCGCACCGGCAAGCTCAAGCCGGGCCAGACGGTGGTGGAAGCCACCAGCGGCAACACCGGCATCGGCCTGGCCATGGTGTGCGCGGCCAAGGGCTATCCGCTGGTCGTGACCATGGCGGAAAGCTTTAGCATCGAGCGGCGCAAGCTGATGCGTTTTCTGGGCGCAAAGGTGATCGTCACGCCGGCCTCGGCGCGCGCCGTCGGCATGGTGAATAAAACGATCGAACTGGCCGAAAAACACGGCTGGTACTATACCCGCCAGTTTGAAAACGAGGCCAACGCCGACATACACTCGAGCACCACCGCGCAGGAGATCCTGCGCGATTTCAAAGGCGAGAATCTCGACTACTGGGTGACAGGCTTCGGCACCGGCGGCACGCTCAAGGGAGTAGCCCGCGTGCTGGCCGCGGAGCGGCCCGAGACCAAAATCGTGGTCTGCGAGCCGGAGGACGCGCCGATGCTTTCGAGCGGCATTGAGCAGGAGCGCAATGCGGACGGCTCGCCCAAGGCCGGCCATCCGAACTGGAAGCCGCATCCGATGCAGGGCTGGAGCCCCGACTTCATCGCCAAGCTCGCCGGCGACGCCGTGGCCTCGAAGGCGATCAGCCAGGTGCTGCGCATTGCCGGCCCCGACGCCCTGCGCTGCAGCAAGGAGCTGGCGCGCAAGGAAGGCATCTTCGTTGGAATTACGTCCGGCGCCACGTTTGCGGGCGCGCTGCGCGTGGCGGCTGAAGCTCCGAAGGGCTCAACCATTCTGTGCATGCTGCCCGACACCGGCGAGCGCTACCTGAGCACGCCGCTGTTTGCGGACGTCTCAGTGGACATGACAGACGAAGAGTGGGAGATTGCGCGCTCCACGCCCGGGTGCATTCTGGAGCCGGCCAAATAGAAGCGGCCTGGGGCGTATCGAGTGGACTGGCTGGCGGCCGCGCCCGGCCGGTTCCCTCTCGTCTATAATGGCAGAGTCGCATCCAGCGAGAATTGCGCATGGGCGGGAGAGATTGGGCGCGGTCGTTCCGAGGCTGCCTGAACCGGATTCTCCGCTGCCGGCGCGTAGAGAGTTGAAGGTTCAAGTCCATCCATGATTCGCTTCCTGCAAACTGACAATCGCATTACCAAGGCGCTCCTGGTCGTGATCATCGGCGCCGCATCGGTGTCGATGGTGGTGTACCTGATTCCCGGCCTGACCGGCGGGGGCGCGTCGGCGCCCGACACCTATGCCGTCGTTTATCCGCACTGGTACAGCCGCTTTCTGTCGTCCGGCGACACCGTGAGCCAGCAGCACGTGGAGCAGATCACCCACCAGCAGCTGATGCAGCGGAATCCGCAGTACGCCGACAATCCGATGATCGTCAACCTTTTCGAGGGCCAGGTGGGCCAGCAATTGGTGCAGCAGCAGGTGCTGCTCCAGGAAGCCGGCAAGCTCGGCATCCGCGCCACCAATGACGATGTGCGGCAGTACCTGCAGACCGGGCCGACCGGCCAGGTTCTGTTTCCCAACGGCACGTTCATTGGCAAAGACGCCTACGCCAACCTGATCGCGACGCGCCTCAACATGTCGGTGGACGATTTTGAGGACAGCATCAAGCGCGACATCGTCATCCGCCGGCTGCAGGCCATGATCACCGCCGGCGTGACGGTGAGCCCGCAGGAGGTGCGCGACGCCTATCGCAAGCAGAATATCAAGATCAAGTTCGACTACGCGGTCATCTCGTCGGGCGACCTGCTGAAGACCATCAATCCTTCCGACAGCGATCTCGAAGCGTTCTTCAAGAAGAATGCGGCGCGTTATGCGACAGCGGTTCAGGAAGAGCGCAAGATCACGTACTTTGCTTTCACGCCCAATGACGTGCCGGGCGGCGCGCCGCAGCCGTCGCAGCAGCAGATTCAGGCCTACTACAGCGCGCACCTCGCGGATTACCAGGTGCCCGATCAAGCCAGGTCGCGGCACATCCTGATCAAGGTGGCGGCGGGCGCTGACGCCAAGACCGACGCGGCGGCGAAGGCCCAGGCGGAAGACGTTCTGAAGCAGTTGAAGGCCGGCGGAGACTGGAATGCGCTGGCGAAGAAGTACTCCGACGACCCGGGCAGCAAGGACGCGGGCGGCGAGCTCGGTTTTGCGCAGCGCAAGAGCATGGTGCCGGAGTTTGACAACGCCATCTTCACGCAGAAGATCGGCGACATCGAGATTGTGAAGAGCCAGTTCGGCTATCACATTGTGCAGGTTGAGGAGCGGCAGACGGCGCACACGCAGCCTTTAAACGAGGTTCTGCCTACGATCCAGGCATCGCTGGTGCGCGACGCCTCAGCGCAGGCGCAGGAGAAGTACGCGGAGGATCTCACATCCGAGGCGGTCAAGGATGGCCTGGAAAAAGCGGCGGCGGCGCATCATCTTGAGCTGGTGACCACGCAGCCGGTGGAGCAGACGGGCGTGATTCCCGCGCTGCCCAGCAGCCAGCAGCTTTTGTCGAAGGCCTTCGGCTCCAAGCAGGGCGACCCGCCGCAGTTTGCGCCCACCGGCGAGGGCTACGCGATCTTCCAGGTCACGGGCATTCAGCCGGCGCACGCACCCGTGTTTGCTGACTGGAAGTCGCATGTGCTCGACGACTTCCGCAACGAGCAGTTGCCCGCTCTGCTGAGCGCCAAGACCAGGGAGCTGGCGGAAAAGGCGAAAAACGAAAACGACCTGGCCAAGGCCGCCAAGGAAGAGGGCGCGACGGTTAAGAGCAGCGACCTGGTGGGCCTGAGCGGCCAGGTGCCCGACGTGGGCGAGTTGGGCCAGGTGGCGCCGCAGCTCTTTGACCTGAATGTGGGCGCCGTCAGCGGCCCCATCGATGCGGAGCACAACGGCATTGTGGCGCGCATCACAGACAAGCAGGAGCCCTCGGCCGACGAGATCCAGAAGAACTTTGACGAGACGCGGGACCAGATGCTGGATCAGCGCCGCAATGACGCTTTCAACGTCTTCCTGAGCGGCGTGATGGATCAGTACAAGAAGCAAGGCCTCATCCGGCTGAACGCCAAGGCAGCAGCGCCGGAGGCGCCGGGGACGTAGTTCCCAGCTTCTCTACGCAGACACACGAAGGGCCCGCAGCTGAATTGGCTGCGGGCCTTTTTTGCGCGTGCATAACTTTGTCCCCCGGTTTTGAAAGAGCACGGCTTAATCGGGGTCCCCAACAAACGATTTTTGCTTGTTGGGGTGATCTTCATTCCCCGGCGGGTTATAGCATTTCGGAATTACTGTAGACTGAATGAACCCGATTCGTGTCCGATGCTGCCTCCACATAAGATTCGGCTTCATCATGCCCGTTTCTGGATGTTGAAGCCTGCCGCATACCGGCCACCTGCTGCCATCCGGGCGCCGGCCGCGCTGCAAGGCAATGCAAACCAGGATGCAGTGGTTTTTTGCCGAACCGGATCGGCCAAATTGTTCGACGAATTATTTGAGGAGAATGAAGATGGTTCACTGGTATAGCGCCGGGATCCGCATCGTGTCTTCGATGGGCACGCAGTTAAGCGATGCAGTTGACATCGCGGAACTGGAATACGCTCGGCTGTTTGTCAATTTCACACGCGCGCAGTTGGACAAGATCGCGACCTATCAGATGGGCCAGGCTCTGCTGGGAGAGATCGGCGCGAGCGGCAACCGGCTGACCATCATTTCTTCCAGGAGGGCGGGCAGCCAGACAACGCCGGAGGTGTTGAACGCGTCCACTATCATCGACCGGTTCCCAAAATCGTTCCGCAGCCCGGCCCACTCGATGCAAACCGGGGCCGCAGCCAGCGTGGCGGCGGCGCAGCAGCAGAAACAAACCTGGCTGCTGGCGAATCCGGGGCAGATGAGGCCCTGGCAACTGTCCCAGTCCGACGCCTATTACAGCCGCGAACTGGGCGTGGTGATAGGCAAATCGCCCTACACAGTGAACTCGTTAGGGCCTATGGTGAACAAGACCGCGGCGCAGCTTGAGCAGATGATCGCGGGAACCCTGCCTATCGACGACGAGACGAATCAGAGGCTGCAACTGACGCTCTACGAGTGGCTCACGCCCGGACGCGGCATCAATACCTGCATCACCTTCGACGCCGCGCCTACTTCATACTGCGAGTTGGCCGCACAGACAGACTGGGAAAAGTCCACACCGCCCTTCATCGTGCTCGCGCACGAGATGATTCATGCATGGCGCATGATGACCGGCAGGCGCATCTTCATCGGAGGAGTGGGCGAGGAGCACATGACCACCGGGCTGCCGCCTTACACCAGCATGAAATTCAGCGAAAACAAGCTGCGCGCACAGGCGGGCATGGCGATTCGCGATTACTATACGGCCAATCCAATGCTCGAAGAGCAGGCGTTGGTGGTCAACGTCAGCACCCCTTATCTTCAGCGCCAGCAGGGACTGCAAAGATTTTGGGCGCGCACAGCTGGAAATCGGTGAACAGAATCGGCAAGCTTTCGTACGAGCCGGCATTTGGGGCAAACCCCCAATGCCGGCTCACAGACCGCGTTTCCCACTACCGCAGCCCTGCCGTCTGATAAAGCAACCCGCTTGCTGGCGAGTGGTCGGGCTGCGCGTCCAGGTTCGGCGCAACTGCTGCACCGGAGAACGATGCCGGAGCGACCGTAACATTCCAGCCATCGAAGACCACCAGCGCATCTTCACCGTTGAAGTCGCTCACCGCGGCTTCAACCGTGATGGTTTTCGTCTCGTTCGGCGCCAGTGAGATGTAGTTGTCGCTATAGAAAACGGGCAGCACGCGCTCGCCCGATTTGCGGCGTAACTGCAAATGCGCCATGAGCGCAATGTTCGGCGACGGATTGTGCACAGTGACGGTGAGCGTGCGCTGGCCGTTAGCGTCTGCGCGCTTGACCTGCGCAGTGAGCGTGACCATGGGGAGCTGGTTGAGCGCGGTGAGGTCGTCATACTGGCCGGGGAGACGGAGTTCAAGCTGGCCGGCGGGCTTGGCGGCGGGCTGATCGGGCTGCGCGCGCCAGTAAAAGTTGCTGGAGACGAGTTTGTTGTCTTTGTCGCGAAGCTCGAGCTTGATGAAGTGCACTGCGGATAGATTGGCGGGAAAGTCGAGTGCGTCGAGATCGGTCGCGACATCCGGCGCGGCGGTCACTTTTGTTTCGTGCTGATAAACCCGCGTTCCGTCCAGGTTGTAAATCTCAACCAGCGCGGTTAGGTC
>JBAUCP010000869.1:0-4515 GCA_049677625.1 Occallatibacter sp.
ACGTAAAGGTTGTGTACGACGACATTGTGGGACGAGATGCTCGTGGAAACCTCATCCACGCCTTCGCGGTGATGGAAGGCGAGCGCCGCCTTCCATACGCGCCGCCCGAGCCCCTTTCCAGCCAAGCCAGGGGCCAGTCCTAGTAAGGACCAGAACCGACTAGCCGGAGTCGGCTGCTCCACCACGATGAAGGCAACGATGCGGCCGCCCATCTGACATTTCAGCACACGCTGATCTGGGTGATGGAAGGCATTTGCTGCCCAAGCGCCATAGCGACGATTGCCGATCTCGGGTCCGACCAGCGGGTCAACATGAAGTCGCCCGGTCGCAAATATCTGCGCCGCGAAGCCGGAGATTTCTTCTGCGTCTTCGGGGAGAGCTGAACAGATTGTAATCTCCGCATCCTCCGAGAAACCGCCAAGCCCGGCCAAAACGGGGCGAAAGTTCAACTCGATGAATCGGAAACCTTGCTTTTCCAAAAACCCGCATTCGGCCAACTGATCCTGAGGCAACCGGCAGCTAACCAGTTTGGTGCGGTGCTGAAAGCACCAATCCCGGAAAACCCCGAATGCAGGTGCCGCTTCTCTCTCCATGCGCACATGTATCGAGGCGATGGAGGCTGTATTGCCCTGGAAAACCGGTTCGTCCCAAGGCGCCAAGTGGTAGGTCATGTCCAGCGCAGAAGTGTCCGTTCGCTCCTCGATATAACTAAACAATTTCATTCTCCTGCGTGGGACGCGAAACAGATTCTGCGACCATCGCGTCCGACTCGGACAAAGCGGCTTCCTCTCCGATCAGATAGGTTGGGCGGTCCATGCTGCGGAAATGCATGCGGGCGAGGTATTCGCCGAAAACACCGAGAGCGAAAAGCTGCGCTCCTGAGAATATAGCAATGACTGAAGCGAGGAACGTGAATCCTGGAACCGAGCCACCTCGGATCACATAGTTGGCTAAGACATAAGCCAGCACAGAGATGCCGAACAAGACAAAGACAAAGCCAACTACGCTGGCGATCTGGAGCGGTAACGTACTGAAGCCCGTCATCAGGTTGACCGCGTGGCGCATGAGTTTACCCGTGGTGTAGCCCGATACGCCATTGGCGCGTGGTACATTGCGAACCTTGATGGCGGTAAAGCGTGTGGTGGTCCAGGTCAGCAGCACGTCGATTGACACAGAGGGACTGCGATATTCCTGGAAGCCCTCGCGCAAGTGCGTACGGAAAACGCGGAAGGCGCTCACATTGCGGGCGGTCTCGGCGCCCATAGTGCTGGCAAGCGCCATCTTTGTCAAGCGCGAAGCGAGATTGCGTAGCAAGCCATGCTGTTCCTCTTGCGGAGCGCCGTAGACGACATCGTACTCAGGCTTCAGCGCCGCCAGCATCGGCGCAATCTCGCTGACCGGATGCTGCAGATCGTCGTCCATCGTAAGGATAATACCGTGCTTTGCCGCCCGGATGCCGCAAAGGAGCGCGTTGTGCTGCCCGTAATTCCGGCTCATGCGGATGCCGCGCACCCGGTGGTCCATACGTGCCAGGCGTGCAATGATCGGCCAAGAACCATCGCCACCTCCATCTTCGACGAAGATGATCTCAAAAACCGACGTTACCTTCGACATCGCAGCGGAAAGCTGGCGGTACAGATCAAACAGCGTTTGCTCGGCACGATAGACAGGAATCACAACGGAAACCGTAAGCATAAGAGAATGATCCTATTCTCGTACGCCATAAAGAACGCACGCATCAACAGCGATGAATTGTGCCAATTGCGAAAACCCAATCGCAGCTTGCATGTCAGTTATCTTCACATTTTAGCCGAAATACTGGTCCGGGTCGCCGTCGGCGGCAATCGCCAGCGTCGGTGGGAAACCCGTCCCTGCGAACGTCACGCGCACAGCGCGGATCGTTGCTTGATCGACCGTCGATGCTCGCCGGAGAGTTCATGGGAGCCGCTCTTCTTCATTGCCCTCGCGCAACCTGCGAATAATACTTTTCCGTGATCTTCCGCCCGGACGCACCAAAGCGAGGCGCCCGATAGATTCCCAGCTTGTGCGCCACAAAGCTGAACGTGGTGGCCAGCACGCCAAACCCGTACTTCACGCTGCGCCGGAAATTGATCGACGAAGCCTCTGGAAAATACTTCGTCGGGCAGGAGATTTCACCGATCTGGAAGCCGAACATCACGGCTTGCGCGATCATCTGATTGTCGAAGACAAAGTCGTCGGAGTTCTCAAGCAGCGGAAGCGTCTGCAGCAGTTCGCGCGAGAAGGCGCGGAATCCGGTGTGGTACTCCGAGAGCTTCACGCCCAGAAATAGGTTCTGGAACGCCGTCAGCAGGCGGTTGAAGACATATTTGTAGAGCGGCATGCCGCCCCTCAGCGCTCCGCGGCCCAGAATGCGCGAGGCCAGCACCATGTCATACACGCCGCTGGCAATCATGCCGGCCATGGCAGGGACGAGCAAAGGCGTGTACTGGTAGTCGGGATGCACCATCACCACGATGTCTGCGCCGGCGGCCAGCGCCTCGCGGTAGCAGGTCTGCTGGTTGCGGCCATAGCCGTAATTGGCGTCGTGAACGAAGGTCTGCACGCCAAGCTGCTTCGACAGAGCCGCGGTCTGGTCTTTGCTGGAGTCATCGACAAGAATCTTGATGTCTACCAGGTCAGACAGTTCGCGCACCGTCTGTTCCAGCGTCTTCTCCGCGTTGTATGCCGGCATCACCACGGCAATGCGTTTTCCGTTGATCATGGTTGAGACTCCCGGATCGCTCCGATCCTATGGCCCGAATGCGTTATCGGCTCAATGGCCGATTGAGTGAACCGCCGCTTGCCCCTGCTCAGGAATTGGATAGGGCGACAGTCTTGCCGGACCCGCATCCGGCTCTGACAGCGTTGCCGGACCCGTATCCGGCTCTACCAGCCAGACCTTGCGATTGGCATAGTAGTGGATCAACTCCAGATTATCCTCCGGACTCATCTCCCTTGCCCATACGACTTTGGAATCATCGATGTCCGGAGCATTGTAAACCCACTCATTCAAAGTGTTATGGCTGGGGCCGTAGCGCACGATCGCCAGTTGCCCGCCGGGCATCTGCTCCAGCATCGATTCGACCCGGGCTCGATCCTGTCCATAGAGTTCCGGCCCGAACCAGGTGCAGTTCCAGTTATTTACCGGCATTTCCGGCGGGGCAATGTGGAGCGGCCTCGCGAAGGTCCTTATTCCGGCCATCAGAACGCACACCAGAATGGTCAGCCTGGCCAGAGCGAGTCCAACTGGCTTGCCCTCCGGCTGCCACACGCGCAGATGGCGCATGGCCTGCAATCCTATGACGTAAAAGGCCGCTGTAAAGGGCGCAACATAGTGCGGCAGCAAATAGATCTCTATCAACAGCCCGGCCACCATCACCCCGATCGTGATGACAAGGAATCGGATACGCCTGTCCTTAAAGGCGCGGCGCAGCATGATGAGCGGAGGCAGAAGCGAAAAGCTGATGTAGAACTGGGCGGTAAATTGAATCTTGATCAGCGTCTGCGGAATGAATCCCGACCAGCTGTGCTGCTTCTTGAAAAAGGCATACTCGGTGTCGGTATAAAATTTGCGCATCACCGGATGCCGATAGGCCGGCGTGGGCCGCTGATGCTGCCAGACGAAGTAAGGCGTAATGGCGTAGGTATTCCGGTCGATCGTGTACGGCAGTGTCGTAGGGCTGCCGAAGGCCCGGTAGTCGTATAGGGCCAGCCACGAGCCTGCCGTGATCAGCACCGCCAGCGGCAGCACCGCCCGCCGCGCCAACACGCCCAGGCTAGGGCGGTTCTTCCCATTGATCAGCCAGCGGCCAAGCACGAATGCAGCCGGAAGACAGAGCAAGAGCCCCTCGTAAGGGCGGGTGAGCGCCAGGATTGCGGCCCCTGTGGCCAGCAGCACGGCGTAGCTCATGCGTCCCGTCTTCAACAGCCGTGGCAGAGCGCCAAGCACCAGCGCACCGCCCAGCGCCGCCAGCGAGCCGGCAGCGTGATACGTGTTCGTCCAGCAACTGAAGACGCCGAGCCGGATTACAGCCATCAGCCCGCCCAGCAATGCCCAGTTGGGCGGCAGCCACGCCTGCAACATCCAGCAGAGCGCCGCGCACATCAACGCGCTCACAATCAGGATGCCGTACCAGGGATTCCCCAGCACAACCTTGCCCGCGGCCAGAATGAGCCCCTGTCCTGGGAAGTACATGGACTGGTATGTGGGCTGCATGGTGATGTGGATGCTCTCAAAGTGCTTCCACATGGCGGGCGTCGGATTGGTCAGGCGGCCAAGAGCGAATGTATCGCCGGCAAGCAAAAAGCTGAAGTCATCGGTGACGAAAGGAATCGGAATCGGATAGAGGGGAAGAAGCGCGAGGCGCAGAACCAGCACGCTCAGGCCCGCCACAACGACGGACAGGCCCGGCCGGTGCGCCAACTGCGCGAAGGACCGCTCGACGCGGGCAAACCAGCCCGCTCCCAGCCGCGGCCATGCGAACGCCACAGCGG
>JBAUCP010000870.1:0-4553 GCA_049677625.1 Occallatibacter sp.
GTGGCCATCAACAAGAACACCGGCGAAGTGGAAGCCGTCGGCAAGGAAGCCAAAGAGATGCTGGGCCGCACCCCCGGCAACATCGTCGCCATCCGGCCGATGAAGGACGGCGTCATCGCCGACTTCAAAGTCACTGAGAAAATGTTGAACTACTTCATTCAGAAGGCCCATAACCGCAAGATGCTGGTGCATCCGCGCATCGTCATCGGCGTGCCTTCTGAGATCACCCAGGTGGAAAAGCGGGCCGTCGAAGACTCCGCCTACCGGGCCAAGGCCAGCGAAGTTTATCTCGTGGAGCAGGCCATGGTGGCCGCCATCGGCGCGGGCCTTCCCATTACGGAACCCTCCGGCAACATGGTCGTCGACATCGGCGGGGGCACCACGGATATTGCGGTCATCTCGCTCTCCGGCATCGTCTACTCGCGCTCCGTGCGCATGGCCGGCAACCAGATGGACGAGGCCATCACCAACTACCTCAAGCGCAAATACAACCTGCTTATCGGCGAGCGCACCGCCGAGCAGATCAAGATCGAGATCGGCTCCGCCTACCCGCTCGACAAGCCGCTCACCCTTGAAATCAAAGGCCGCAACCTGATTGAAGGCGTGCCCAAAACCATCACCATTGACGACAGCGAGATCCGCGAGTCGCTGGGCGAGAGCATCGCTGTCATCATGAACGCCATCCGCGTGGCTTTGGAGCGCACGCCTCCGGAGCTTTCGGCCGACATCAGTGACCGCGGCATCGTGCTCACCGGCGGCGGCGCGCTCATCAAGAACCTCGACAAGCGCATCCGCGAGGAAACCGGCCTGCCCGTCTCCGTGGCGGACGACCCGTTGGCGTCCGTGGTTCTGGGCACAGGAAAAATGCTGTCCGACTTCCGCCTGCTGCGCAAAATCAAGATCGACTAGACAGTGAACAGTGGTCAGTAAACAGTGGACAGCAGGCAGCAGTATCTGAAGAGTTGCAGTATTTCTTGCCTGAAGTTCATCCCAAATGCTTCAAAGCTAGAAAACTACTGACTACTGTTCACTGACCACTGTTCACTGTCCATGGAATCCTTCTTCGTCCGCTACCGCAACCTGCTGGTTCTGCTGGCCATCCTGATGGCGCAGATCGTGGGGCTTGCCGTGCAGGTGCGGCGGATCAACAGCACGGGCCGCTCCAGCCTGGATTCGAACGACGGGCCGGGCGTGCGGCTCATCCGGCTGTGGGCTGAGGCGGTGGTCTCGCCATTCGAGCGCACCATCCATGGCTCCAAGCTCGGCATTCAGTCCGTGTGGAACGACTACTTCTACCTGCGCGACGTGCGCCGGCAGAATCAGGAGTTGGAACAGACCATCGACCGCCTTCGCCTGGAGCAGGCCGCGCTGCTTGAGGATGCGCGCCAGGGGGAGCGTCTTCAGGGACTGCTCGGCTTCCAGGAGAAATACATCTATTCCACAATAGCGGCGCAGGACATCGGGTCCGGCGGCAGTTCGCAGTCGCACGTCTTCTACATCGACAAGGGCTCGAAGGACGGCCTTAAGCCGGACATGGCGGTCATTACTTCCGACGGCATTGTGGGCAAGGTGCGCGACGTGTTTCCGCACAGCGCACAGGTGCTGGCCATCAACGACCAGTCGAGCGGCGCCGGCGCGATTCTTGAGACCACGCGCATCCGTGGCATCCTGCGCGGCAACGTGGACGGCCAGCTTATGATCGTGGGCATTCTGGCCGACGAGCGCATCAAGCCCGGTGAGGTGGTGCTCACGGCGGGCGGCGACCTGATCTTTCCGCGCGGCCTGCCGGTCGGGGTGGTCGACAAAGTGGTCCGCGACCCGGATCGCGACGCGTTTATTGACGTGATGGTCAAGCCGGCCGCGCACCTTGACCGTCTCGACGAGGTGCTGGTGATCACCTCCACCGAGCCGCGCTTCGCCGCCCAGGAGCAGAAGGACATCGACACCAGCCAGGAGGTGGAAGGCGCCGAGGCGCAGGCGATCAAGGATCAGTTGAAGGCCTCGCAGATCATGGCCGAGCGGCTGCCCGGCCTTACCGATCCGAATGCGCCCCCGCAGGCCCCGGCAGCGGGCGCGACAGGCACGGCCGGGGGCCAGCCGGCGCAGGGGCAGGCCGCTCCGGCCGCTGCCGCGCCGGCTCCCAAGCTGCTGCCCGCCATACATCCTGACCGTTTTTCTCCCGGAGCGGCGCCTTCGGCTGACGCCGGAACCGATGCGAATACCGCGCCTAAAACCGATTCGAAGCCCGAATCCAAGCCCGAATCCGGGCCCGGCTCGCCACCCGGAGCACAAACCGGCACGCCGAAGGGGCCGGGGAGGAATCCTTAAGCCATGTCTCTGCTCGGCGCCGACTCCCGGCGCGATATGGAAATTCACCGCTACTCGCTGCTCATCTACGGGCTGGTTCCGCTTATCGCGCTGGTGCTGCAGGCCTGGCTGCCGCGGCCGCTCGGGGCTTACGCGTGGTTCGACCTGCCGCTGGTGGTCACGGTCTACTTCGCGCTGGGCCGGCGCAGCCCCATTCAGGGCACGCTGATGGGCGCGGTCATGGGCATCTTTGAGGACGCGCTCTCGCGCCGCCCCATCGGCGTAAACGGCATCGCCAAAACCGCCGTCGGCTTTCTGGCCGCGTCCGTGGGCATCCGCATCGACGTGGAGAACTTCACCATCCGGCTCATGCTGAACTTCCTGCTCTCGCTGCTCTCCAGCGCACTCTATCTCTTCGTCTACCGCGTGCTGCTCGGCCTCGATCTCGAATGGAGCTGGCTCACACAGCTTTACATCGCCATCGGCAACTCGGCGATCGCGCTGATCCTGTTCCCGGTGCTGGACCGGCTGCAACTGAAAGACTGAGCCACACTCCGTTTCACTCTAAGCAACCGCCTGTACCATCTGAGGCAAACGGCTGCTCCTTCAAACCGCAATACGCGCTATGCTAAGGCATGGCCTGAAGAACACAGGCAGAACCGGATGCCCACAAGCAGCAGCAATCGCGCAGAAAAGCTCTCCAGCCTCAAGTTAACGGTGGTGCAATACGGCATCCTGCTCATGATGCTCGCGTTGGCTGGCGGACTGTGGCGGCTGCAGGTGCTCGGGGCTGAAAACTTCCGCCAGCTCGCAGAGGCCAACCGCATCCGCAAGGAGCCGATCATGGCTCCGCGCGGCAAGCTCTTCGACCGCGAAAACCGGCTGATCGTCGATAACTACCCCTCGGTCACCTGTTTTCTGGTCCGCGAGCAGAGCCATAACGTCGACGCCGATCTGCCGCTCATCGCCAAGGGTCTCAACCTCGATCTGGACCAGTTGAGCGCGACGCTGCGCCGCTATCGCGGCTCTCCCGGCTACCAGCCCATCCCTGTCAAGCAGGACATCACGGCCGACGAGCAGGCCTTCATAGCCGCGCACCGCAACGAGTTGCCAGAGCTGGAAACCATCGACGTGGAGCGGCGGCTCTATCCGCGCGACGGATTCGCCTCGCACCTGATCGGCTACGTGGGCGAGGTGAGCGAGGAGGACCTGAACAATCCGCGCTTTGCCTACTACGAACCAGGAGACGTGGTGGGCAAGGCCGGCGTCGAAGAGACTTACGACGCGCTGCTGCGCGGCACTGACGGCAGCCGCGACGTGATCGTGGACAGCCACGGCCGCGAAGTCGGCTACCTGCGGACGCAGCACGCTACTCCCGGCCAGGACCTGAAGCTGACCATCGACCTCGACATGCAGCGCGAGGCAGAGTTGGCGCTGGGTGACGCGAACGGCGCCGTAGTTGTGATGGATCCGCGCAACGGCGACATTCTCGCCCTGGTTTCGCATCCCAACTTCGACCCCAACGATTTCGCGGTGCGCATCAACCGCACCGACTGGAACAACCTGATCACCGATCCACGCCATCCGCTGATGAACAAGGCGATCCAGGACCAGCTTGCGCCGGGCTCGACCTTCAAGATCATCATGTCCGCGGCCGGCCTGGAAGAGGGAGTGGCGCAGAACATGCACGTGATGTGCAACGGCGGCGCCGATTTCTACGGCCGCTTCTTCAAGTGCGATCATCACCACGGCATGCTCGATATTCACGAGGCCATCCCCATGTCCTGCGACACATTTTTCTACACGCTGGCGCAAAAGCTGGGCATCGACACCATCGCCAAATATGCAACCGAGTTCGGACTGAGCCAGAAGACCGGCATCGATCTGGCCAATGAAATGGCGGGCATCATGCCGTCGACGCAATGGGAGTTGAGGAACTTCCACCAGAAGTATTACGCGGGCAATACGATCTCTGTGGGCATTGGCCAGGGTGAGACGCAGGTGACCCCGATTCAGCTGCTGCGCGCGCTGAGCGGCCTCGCCTCCGACGGCCACTTTGTCCGCCCGCGCACGGTCGATCCCGACAACCAGCCCACCCCAATCTCCTCCGATTTCCGGCAAGCTCTGCTCGACAGCTTCCCGGGGTCGGGAAATAGGACTGTCCCGCTGAATACCGACACCTGGATGACAATTACTGACGGCATGGCCGCCGCTACTACGCCCGGCCTCTACCACACGGCCGAGGA
>JBAUCP010000871.1:0-5437 GCA_049677625.1 Occallatibacter sp.
GCTCTTCGCGGCTCGACTCGCGCGTGTAGAACATATGCCCGCCGGGATACTCGTGTACCGAGACGCGCGTGGGGTCGCCCATCGCCGGAATCTGATTCACGGTAAGCACAGAGCCCATAAACGGGCAGGAGAGATCGTTCCACCCGTGCACGATCAGGACGCGGAGCTTGGGATCGGCGGCCACTGCCTGGCGCAACTGCGTAGCCGAGCCCGCGCGCAAATCTTCGCTGGTGAAATCCCAGGCGCGATTCACATCGTAGGAGAGCGCATTGTAGCGCGCGTCCACCTTCCAGCCCACCACGCGGGTAACAAAATCCACCATGGCCGTGGTCACCGGCGCAACCAGGCTGGCCAGGATGGGATCGTTCGCCTCCTGCTGCGGCGCGTAGGGGAAGGGATCGAAGGAGGTGACGTTCGAGTCGTAGACGGAACCCAGCTTGCCCTGCTCGCGGTGAACCTCGCGGAGATAGGCGCCTGTGTCCAGCCGCCCGCCGGAGTATTTCACGAACTCGGGATCGAGACCCGTCATCTCCGTCACGCGCGCGATCAATTTGTCGGTGGCGGCCTGGTCGGCGTGGCCCTTGATCAGGGTAGTTGCGTAATCGCCTTCGGTATACGCGATCACGTCGGCCATGGCTTCAGGCGTGAGCTTCTTCTCGCGCTCCAGGTTGGCGGCGGTGATGGAGGGCAGCGTGACCATCCACGGAATCGGCGAGAGATTTTCGTTTTCGTCGATAGTCGGATTGAGATAAGGCGAGACCAGCACCACGCCGTTCATGGCCACGCCCAGTTCCGATTGCAGATAGTAGGTGATGCGCGGGCCGCGGAATCCGCCGTAGCTCTCACCCACTAGATACTTGCGCGACTCAAGCCGGTCGTTCTTCACCAGCCAGTCATAGATGATGCGGGAGAGATATTCGATATCGGGCGCGGTGCTGTAGAAGAGCTTCTTGGCCTGGTCGGCGGGAACCTCAGCGCGGCTGAAGCCGGTGCCGATGGGATCGATGAAAACCAGGTCGGTGAAATCGAGCCAGGTGCCGGGGTTGTCAGTCAGAACGGTCGGATCGGATGGGCTGTCGCCCTCGTTGCCGGCACCCTGCAGATGCTTGGGACCGATGGCGCCAAAGTTCAGGTAGACGCTGGAGGCGCCGGGACCGCCGTTGAGCGCGAAGGTGACGGGACGGTTGTCGCCGGGCATGGTGTACGAGGTGACCACCACCTGGCCGGCTACCTTGCCGTCCTTGTCGCGCACCGGCAGCGCACCCACGGTGACCGTGTAGTGCAATGTCTTGCCGTCGAGCTCGATAGTCTGCTGCACGTGCGCCTCGGGCGGCAGCGGGGGCAGCTCTTCCTTGCCGGCGGCGGGCTTGGCGGGCGCCGCGGCGGCCTTATCGGCGTCGGGCGCGGGTTTGTCAGTCTGCGCGGCCAAACGCGCGGAGGGAAATGCGAAGCAAGACAGGGCGCATGCGAGAATCGCGACTCGCCCGCGGACAGCCGGCAAGGGAAGAATGTTCATGGAAATACCATACTAGAGCCGCAAAGCCTCATGGGCACTGGAAGCCACGCAGCCCCATGATTTACCCTGAAAACAAGGATGAAACCCATATCCACGCTTTCCGTTTCCGCTTCCGTTTTGGCTCTGATCTGCGCAGCTTTTTGCGCGCCAGGGTTTGCACAACAGTCCACCGCGCCCGCTACGCAAACCACTCCCGCGACCCAGACCGCACCGGCTTCAAGCCAGGATCTTCCTGACGCGCCCACGGCCACGCCGGCTGCCATGATCGCGCCCAACGGCCCGTTTGTGGTGATGGATACATCGATGGGCCGCATCACCTGCCAGTTCTTTCAGAAACAGGCGCCCTTGGCCGTGGCCAACTTCATCGGCCTGGCCGAAGGCGCCAAGGACTGGACCGATCCGACGACGAAGAAGGTGATGCACCACAAGCCGCTCTACGACGGCACCACCTTTCATCGCGTGATCCCCGAGTTCATGATTCAGGGCGGCGATCCGCTCGGCAATGGCACGGGCGACCCCGGCTACAGCTTCAATGACGAGTTCGATCCCAACCTGAACTTCGACCAGCCCGGCCGTCTGGCGATGGCCAACTCCGGCCCCAACACGAATGGCAGCCAGTTTTTCATCACCGAGCAGGGCTACGACTCGCTCAACGGGCACTACACTCTGTTTGGCCAGTGTGACGACTCGAGCGTCGCGGTGGTCAAGACCATTGCGCGGGTTCCGCGCGACAGCGACGACAAGCCGCTGACGCCGGTGGTGCTCAAGAAAGTGACGATCGTGCCCGAGGGGCAGCCGCTGCCTCCACTGCCGCCCGACGAACAGCCTGCCGTGCCGCAATCTGCACCGCAATCTGCGCCGCAGGCCGCTCCACAACCTTAAATCCACCTCAACCATTCAACGGGGCAACCCTGTTCACGCCCGCCGCGGCGGATGAAAACCGAGCGCCCACTCACGCAGGAGTTCAAATGTCACTTGCAGCAGGAACCTACGCAATCTTCAACACGACGGAAGGCAAGATCACCGTGCGCCTCTTTGAAAGCGACGCGCCGGTAACGGTCAAGAATTTCATTGAGCTGGCCGAGGGCTCGCGTGAGTGGACCCATCCGGTCACGCGCGAGAAGTCGCAGAACAAGCTCTACGACGGCACCATCGTCCATCGCGTCATCCCCGACTTCATGATCCAGGGCGGCGACCCTGCCGGCACCGGCTCGGGCGGCCCGGGCTACCGCTTTGAGGATGAGACTAAGGGCTCGCCGCACAAGTTTGACAAGCCGGGAAAGCTGGCCATGGCCAACGCCGGCCCCAACACCAACGGCAGCCAGTTCTTCATCACCGTGGCGCCTACCGCCTGGCTCACCGGCAAGCACACCATCTTCGGCGAAGTGGTGGAGGGCCAGGAGATCGTCATCAATATTTCAAAGGTAGCGCGCAACAGCCAGGACAAGCCGCACAAACCGGTGGTGATCGAGTCAGTCGTCATCGAGCGCGTCAGCTAGGCTTCTGGACTTAAGTTCTTGCACAAAAAATGGGTGCCCCAGGTCTCGCTTTTGAGACCTGGGATCCCACCAAGCTTCGGACGCACCTTCGTTTGCACAGAGCCTCGGGTCGAGAAAGCAGCGAGACAAGCCCCGCTTCCCGATGGGGCTTTGTTTTCTCCTGCTTTTATATTTGTACGGGTATCATGACGAACATGAGCACAAACGGAATCGCAAACGGGATCGTCGATATCGCCAGCAATCACTCAGTCGACGAGACGGTGGAGAAGCTCAAAGGCATCCTCAGCGCAAAAGGCGTAACTCTCTTTGCGCTTGTGGACCACAGCGGAGAAGCGGAAAAGGCGGACATGAAGATGCGGCCGACGAAGCTGCTCATCTTCGGCAGCCCCAAGGCCGGCACACCGCTGATGCTGGCCGCGCCCAGCCTCGCCCTCGACCTGCCGCTCAAGATTCTTGTATGGGAAGACGAAGGCGGAAAGACGCGGGTCTCTTACAACGCGCCCGATTATCTCCGCGAGCGCCACGGCGTGCCGCAGGAGCTGATGCAGAACATCGCGGTGATCGAAGCACTGGCGGCCAAAGCAGCCGAGTAGCGCGGCCGATTCAATTCGCTGCGCCGCACAGGCCGAGAATGGCCGCTCCGAATTTTTCTGCCTTTGCCGGCCCGATGCCGTCGATCTCCAGCAACTGGCGCGGATTCGCGGGTCGCGCGGCTGCCAGCGCGGTGAGCGTGCGGTCGTGCAGCACCACGTAGGCCGGCACTCCGAGTTTCTTTGCCTCTGCTGCGCGCCACTCCCGAAGCCGTGTCTCGATCCGCGCGGCAAGAGCCTCCTGCTCTACGCTGAGCCTGACCGGGGCTGCCGATGCATTCGCGCTTTTCGTCGCAGCTGCCTTCCGCTCTTTCGCGTGCGGAGCCGATTCGCTGCGCGAGCCGAACTCATCGATCACGCCGTCGCTGATCAGCAGCGGCAACGGTGTCGTCGAGCGCACTTCGAGCCCGCGCTCGGTGAGCCGTACCTTGCGGAAGCGCCGCACCTCGCCGTCTTTTTCATACTCGGCATCTTCCATCGCGATCAGGCCGGCGCGCACCATCGCGTCGAGCAGCGCATCGAACTCATCGCGGTTCATGCGTCCATGCGGATCAAGACTCCGTTGCAGCGTTCCCGTAGCCTTGTAGTCCACTGGCCGCAGCTCGTCCACAATGCGCTGCACCAGGTCGCGTTCAGCCGCGGTGGCGCGCCGGAACTGCCGCAGCACAGCGCCTGCCGGATCGCATGCATCGCACTTGCCGCACGGCTGGCTCGCGTCTTCCTCGTCGCCAAAGTGCCGAACCAGCGCGGCCATGCGGCACTCGCTCAGCTCCGTGTAGCGCACCACCTTTTCAAACTGCTCGGCGCGAAACTGCGCTTGCACCGTGTAGGTCTTCTTCCATCCCTGTGCGCCGCGCGCAACTCGCCGCGGCGAGCCAAAATCCACGCGCGCGCCGCCGTGAATCTCCAGCTTTTCGAGCGCCTTGTCAAACTCCTCTTCGCTCAGCCGCGAGGCCGCGCGCAATTCCTCAACTGGAGCAGGCTCTTCGCCAAGACCCCGAAAGACCTGGTCGAGATGCGCGGCGGGCGGATAATCGCGATTGAGGAAGAAGCCGTGAGTGCGCTGGTCGGCGTAGCTGTGCATCAGATACGTGCGGCTCAGCGCGCCATCGCGGCCGGCACGGCCAATCTCCTGGTAGTAGCCCTCGAGCGTGCCCGGCAGCCCGGCGTGAACTACGGTACGGATGTCGGCCTTGTCGATGCCCATGCCGAATGCGATGGTGGCCACCACCACTTCGAGCTCGCCGGCCTGAAAGGCGCGCTGCACGCGCTCCCGTGTATCGGCGTCGAGTCCGGCGTGATACGCGGCCGCGCGAATCTTGTGTGAGAGCTCTTCGGCCAGCGCCTCGGACTGCTTGCGCGAAGTGGCGTACACGATGGCCGGTCTGCGCGCGCTGTCGGCCAAAAGGTTCAAAATAGTTCCCGCGCGCTGTGGAACCGGAACCTCCACCACTTCGATGGCCAGATTGTCGCGGCGGAATCCGTGAATGAACTTTGCCGGCCGCACCATGCCGAGCTGCGCGACGATGTCCGCCTGCACGGTTGGCGTGGCCGTTGCGGTCAAAGCCAGCACGGGAGCGGGCTCCTCTGCGCCGCGCAGAGCGGGCAGATACTGGCCCAGCATCCGGTAGTCGGGCCTGAAGTCGTGACCCCATTGCGAGATGCAGTGCGCCTCATCGATGGCGATCAACGCCAGTCTCTGTTTCGCCAGCATCTCAGGAAATCCGGGAACGCGTAAGCGCTCCGGCGCGATGAAAAGGAATTGCAGATTGCCACTCAGATAGTCGGCGCAAACCCGGCGAGCCGCGCCGCGATCGAGGCCAGAGTGAATG
>JBAUCP010000872.1:0-7616 GCA_049677625.1 Occallatibacter sp.
CTCCAGCACCGCGTACGCATCGTCAGCGCGCGCCAGAAACATGAGCACCGTCGCCAGCTCGTCGGCCACCGGCATCGAGTCAGGATACAAATCCATCCCCTTGCGCAGCGCTACGGCCGCGTCCTCAAACCGTCCCGTTCCCGCCAGCGCAATGCCCAGATCAAGGCACTCCACAGCAGGTCGGTTCCGCGCCGGTCCAGTCGCGCCACTTCCCGGCCCGTCGAGCAGCGCAACCACCCCGCGATAGTCCTGCTGCGCGATCAAATCCTGGGCCAGATGATCGAGCGCGGCCGTCGAACCCGGATCGAGAGCCAGCGCCGCCCGCCACTCACCCTCGGCCTCATCTGTCTTCTTCCCTGCGTCCAACGCCTCGCCCAGCGCCAGGTGGACGGGCAGGTTTGCGGGATCAAGCTCCTCCGCCCGCCGCAGCGCGCCCGCCGCTTCCTCGCTGCGCCCTGCCGAGTAGAGGCTCACCCCCCAGAGATAAGCCAGCGAAGCCGACTTCGGCTCTATCCGGAAAGCCGCAGCAAACGCATCCGCCGCGCAACCAAATTGCTTCCGGTCGGCAAACCACCGTCCCAGTTGCGAATAGCCCTCCGCCGTAGGCTTGGCCCGGATACCCGCTTCAAGATCAGCCGGCCCGGCACACTCCGCCGCGCCCGCTCTGCACGCAGCCAGAATCAGCAGGATGCAAGCCAGAACGCAAGCCACTCCGCCGCGCCGCCAAGGCCCGAAACTCGCTGTTCTGCTGAAACTCATCACGAGCCCCCGCCCGAGGGCACAAGAATCCGCTCCGATCTGTGAGCGCAAATCCAGGAGCGCAAATCCAGCCCTCAGCAGTCTAATCCCTTCCAGGAGGGCCACGATCAGTCAAAAGTCGGATTATTGATTGGTGATGGGAGGTACACAACGCCAAGCTCTACCAGATCTCGGGAGCCGGCGACTTTGGGGTCTGCACTTGTTCGCTCTGTGCTTCAACGGCATTCGACTCCGCGCCGGGAGCCTCCAACTCGCCTTCCGTCTTCGCGTTACGCTCCACCGGCGCGATCCGCGCCACGGGTACACCGTTCTTGCGCAGAATGAATGTCGTACCCTGGTACCGCGCCCGGTTCACGCAGTCCGCAAAGTTTCTCGCAGCCTCAGTAACGCTGATCGAAACGCTCCGCATAAAATCAGATTATCAGATAGTCTAATCAGAAAATCAGATTTTTCAGGGCTCACAAGCCTACGTTCCTGATTCCTCATTTAGCCAACTGATCCACCAACGTATCGAAGTCCTCGAGGCGCGCGTATTCGATGATCACCCTGCCGCGGCCGTTCCTGTCCTCGATCGTTACCCGCAGCCCCAGCGCACGTTGCAGGCGGTCCTGCGCCTCGCGCACATTGGGATCGATCGGCTGCTCGGGCTTGGGCTCCTTCTTCTCCTTGCGCTCCGGATGCAGCAGGCCCTGCACATAGCTCTCGATTTGGCGAACAGAAAGCGAAAGTGAGATCGCCCTTTGAGCCGCTTTTTCCATCTCCTCCGCATGCTCAAAGGCCAGCAGCGCCCGCGCATGGCCAAAGCTCAGCTCGCCTGACTCGACGCGGGCCTGCACTCCGCTGGGCAACTTCAGCAGGCGCAGAAAGTTGGCCACCGTCGCGCGGTCCTTGCCGGTCCGCTGCGCCATCTGCTCCTGGGTCATGTGGAACTCGCGCGAGAGCCGCTCGAAGGCCCGCGCCTGCTCCATCGGGTTCAGGTCCGCGCGCTGCAGGTTCTCGACGATGGTGATCTCCATCGCCTGCTCGTCGGAGACCTGGCGCAGAATCGCCGGGATGGTTGGCTTGCCGGCCAGTTGCGACGCCCGCCAGCGCCGCTCGCCGGCAATCAACTGGAATCGCCCGTTGGCCAGCGGCCGCACCAGGATCGGCTGCACGACCCCGTTGGCGGTAATGGACGCCGCCAGTTCGGCCAGTTGCTCCTCGTCCAAATGAGTACGGGTCTGGAAGGGATTGCGGTCGATTTGGTCGAGTGGAATCTCGCGCGGCTTCCCTCCCTCGTTTTCGAGGGCGGCAGGCGCGGCAGGCGTATGCGCACGGGGCAGCAGGGAGTCCAATCCCTTGCCCAGGGCGCGGCGTTTTGTGTCAGTGGCGGCGGTACTCATATATGTTCCTCAATCCAAGCCAGGGCAGCGATAAGTCTCAAAAAGAAATCAATGCGGTGCAGCTATCTAAACCGGCAAACGAATGCGCGCTAAGAATAAGGCCAAAAGCGGACCCGCGCGGCCGGTCTGGGCGCGGCCTGCGCTGCCTTGCGCTCCAGACTGCGCGGACTTTCCATCTGGTTCCTCGCCAGGAACTCTCCGGCAAGCTCAAAATAGGCCTCGGTTCCACGCGACCGCGGGTCGTAAAGCGCCACCGGTTTGCCGTGGCTGGGCGCCTCCGCAAGCCGTACGTTGCGCGGAATCACGGTGTTGTACAACCGGTCCTTGAAATACTCCCGCAGCGTCTCGGTTACCTGCTGGGCCAGGTTGGTCCGGTCGTCGTACATGGTGAGCAGAACCCCCTCGATCGTAAGCGCCGGATTAAAGGAGGACCGCACCCGCTCCAGCGTAGAAACCAGCTCCGAAATTCCCTCCAGCGCAAAATACTCGGCCTGCATGGGCACAATCAGCATATCCGCCGCGGTGAGCACGTTGAGCGTGAGCAGGTCCAGCGCCGGCGGGCAATCGAGAATCACCAAGTCGAACCCGTCCTTGACCGGCTCCAGCGCCGCCCGCAGCCGGAGCGCGCGATCATCCGCGCCTGCCAGCTCGATATTGGCCCCGGTCAGGTTTTTTGAGCCCGGCAGCAGCTTGAGCGTCTCCACTTCCGTGGGCAGAATCACCTGCTCGGCCGTACTGTTGCCAACCAGTACATCGTAGATGGAGTGGCGATTGTCGTCCCGCTGAAAACCGAGCCCCGACGAGGTATTGGCCTGGGGATCGCAGTCGGCCAGGAGGATCTTGAGGCCCTCCAGCGCCAGGCAGGCCGCCAGGTTGATCGCCGTGGTCGTCTTGCCCACCCCACCCTTCTGATTGACCACGCCGAGTATCTTGCCCATGGCATTCAAGACTAATGGGAAGCGGGCTCGGGAAGGTAGAGTTTTGAACTGTGGAGAACTGGCCGGAGCTGTGGAAACCTCCTGGGCCGAAGATGGAGCGCTTGCGCGCAACTGCTTTGTGAACAGGGACTTGGGAAGAAACGCGCGTTCGATCGATTTCGCACCCCGAAAACCTCTTCGCGGTGGAAAACTCGCTGAATTTCCGCGGACTTTTGTCGCTTCGACAGACCTCGAAGGCATCTTGAAATTGCTCTTGCTCTCCCTCTGTTCCACGTGGAACGCATCCCTTTGAAAGCGGCGGATTGTTTCACGTGGAACAATGCCGCATCCTTTGAAGCCCTCATTCCGGGAGGACTACGCATCTCAAACGGTTGGAGGCGTTACAGCATTTTCGATCCTGCTCTTTACAGAAACCACGCAGCGAAGTGGCATTTTCCTCAAGAAAATGCCACCTTCAATGCGGCCAAAACGTCAACACGTGGATCGAAATTGCTCTAAAATCATCCCGATGAAAAGCTACGGGGCATCCCAGGCGGTTCTTGCGCTCCCTCACCTTACGCGACGCCAGGCCATTCAAAACACTCTCGCAGCGGCCGCCGCTACTCTTCTTTCCGGCTGCGGGTCGTCAGTTGCCTCCACATCTACCGGCACATCCGGCAACTCCAGCCCGCAGCCCACCCCCTCAGGCCCGCTGATCAGCGCTTCTCTCACGGTCACCGCAACAGCGTCTGGTTCCATTGGCCCCGCATTCGCCGGCCTGTCCTACGAGAAAAGCTCCCTGACCGAGCCGCTCTTCTCCGGCTCGAACGCCAACCTCACCGGCCTTTTCAAGCGTCTTGGCTCCAGCGTTCTGCGCATCGGCGGCAATTCCGTGGACAGAAATGTGTGGACGCCCGCCGGCGCCGGCCAGACCTCAGGCCAGATCGCCCCCGCGGACGTCGATGCACTGGCCGCCTTCCTGAAGGCCACCGGCTGGCAATGCCTCTATGGAGTCAACCTGGGCGGGTCGGGTCCAGCGCCCTACACCAGCGGAACGTTCACGGCGGCCACCACGCCCGCTCTTGCCGCCGAAGAGGCCGCCTACGTCTCCGCGCAACTGGGTTCCTCGCTGCTCGGCATCGAGATCGGCAACGAGCCCGATCTCTACGGCAGCTCCTACTACACCGGCGTCACGTGGACGGTCTCCACCTTTGAGACGGTATGGGAGCAATTCCGGGCGGCCATCGTGGCGCAAACGCCCGGCGTCAACATCACCGGCCCGGCCGACGCGAGCAACGAATCCAAGTGGACTGTCCCCTTTGGCCAGTGGGCCACCAAGAGCGACATCACCCTGCTCACCCAGCACTACTACCGCGGAAACGGCCAATCCGCCTCTTCAACTGCGGCGAACCTCATCACAGCGGACCCGAATATCGTCAGCGACCTGTCGATTCTCAACTCTGGCGCACAGGGCATCGGCCTTCCGTTCCGCATGGCCGAGTGCAACTCGTACTACAACGGCGGCGCCGACGGCGTAAGCGACTCCTATGCATCCTCTCTCTGGGTCGTCGATTATCTGTTTGATTGCGCGCTGGGCGGAGCGGCAGGGGTGAACTTCCATGGCGGCGGCAACGGCGACGGCTATACTCCCATCGCCGATTCGAACGGCACAGTGGTTGAAGCGCGCCCGGAGTACTACGGGATGCTTCTTTTTACGCTCGCCGGGCAGGGAACGCTCCTCACGGCAACCCTGAGCGCCGGCAGCCTGAATGCGACAGCTTACGCTGTCAAGAACTCCTCCAGGGGGATCAACCTGATTGTGAACAACAAGGACCTGACCAATAACCTCAATCTCAGCATCCAGTTGCCGCAATCGGCCAGCTCGGCCACGCTTCTCGAGATGACTCAGCTCTCCCAGGGCGCCAGCGTACCCGATCTGAGCGCAACCAGCGGCGTCACCATTCAGGGTGCGAGCGTGGGCGTCAACGGCTCCTTTTCGCCCGGCACAGCCTATACGCTCAGCACGGGCGGCACGCAACTCAACTGCTATGTGCCCGCACTGAGTGCGGTCTTGATCCAGATCTCTTAAGAGCGGTTTTCCAGTTCGTGTGTGGCATTTTAGGCGCCGTGTAAGGTGGCTTTTTCTTGATGAAAAAGCCACTCGGCATTCGCGACTTTGCCTTATAGCAACTGGAAAACCGCTGTAGCTGAGAGATTCAACCGTGCCGCTGGCCTACGGCGGCCACGCGTCTCTCGCTGCCTGGGAGCAGCGCTGGCGTTGGCCAGGAAAACTCTGCTCCTGCTGCGTCTTTCAGCCGGTCCAGCTCGCCCTCGGTAGTCATGAGCGCCAACCAGCCGCCCGGCCTCACCAGCCCGGATGCGGCGCGCACTGCCTCGGCCATCCGGTCCACGGCGCGCATCGTCACGCAATCAAATTGCTCGCTCAGCATCTCTGCCCGCCCTGCATGGACTCTTGCCGAAAGCCCAAGGACCCGCACAGCCTCCTGCAGAAACGCAGCCTTCTTGCCCTGCGATTCAGCCAGGGTTACTGCAATCTCCGGCCGGCAGAGCGCGATCGGAATTCCGGGCAGCCCGGCGCCTGATCCAAAATCCAGCAAGGTGGCGATTCCCGCTGGCAGAGTTCTTGCAAGCATAATAGATTCAATAATATGTCTTGAATAAACCCCTTCCTCGTCGCGGATGGCGGTCAGGTTCACGCGCGCATTCCAGCGAAGAATAAGCGAAACATAGTCGCTCATCCGCTGCGCTATTTCGCCATTCACCTCGGCTAGGCCGCACTCAACCAGCAGCTCGTTCAATCGCGCGCCCCCGCCGCTCATGCCTTTGCAACCGAGGCTTCAATCCGCGGCGGCTCCCACTCGGCCGCCGCATCCCGAAGAGCCGCAAAGATGGCGCGGGAAAACGCGCTCTGTGCATAGGTCCGCTCCGGGTGCCATTGCACCGCGACCACAAAGTGCCCCGGCGCATCCAGCTCCACGGCCTCGACCACACCGTCACCGGGAGAAACGGCGCTGACCAGCAGATTGTCTCCCGGCAGGTGCACCGCCTGGTGATGGCTCGAGTTCACCTGCGCCCCCTGCCCGCCAATCGTCTCGCCGCTGGCCGCCAGCAGAGCCGCCAGCCGCGACCCCTCCGCAATACGCACCGGATGCGCGTTCACCACTTCGCGCCCCGGCTGATGATTCACCGCGGTCTTCAGATCCTGAATCAACGACCCGTTCCGCCACACGTTCAACGTCTGCGTGCCTTGGCAGATGGCCAGAATCGGCTTCTTCAGGTTGAACGCGTCCTGCAGCAGCAGCTCATCGACGGCGGTTCGCGCCGCGTCTGCCTCGCCGCACTCCGGAATGGGCGCTTCGCCATAGCGCTGCGGGTCCACGTCGTACCGGCTGCCGGGCAACAGAATTCCCTGCACGCCCGCCAGCAGCTGGGCCACGCACGCCTGCGGCTCACTGAGCGGCACCACAACGGCCTGCGCTCCGGCTGCCTCCAGCGCCTTCACATACTGGGGCAGGGAGCGGCCGTTGTACTCGGGGTCGGTGCTGGTGGGTACGGGAATGGCAATCTGGACAGGCATAGCAATAGTGTAAGACTAGCGCGGCCGCGCGGCCGCCAATCAGGCATCGGCCTGCAGCGCCGCTTCCTCGCTCCGCGCCAGGCCGCGTGCGCACTCCGGCTCCAGCATCTGGGCAATCGCTGCGCGCAGCCGCGCCGTCAGCTCCTCGGTCTGCCGCACCTTCATGCCCTTGGTTTCAATTGGCTTGCCCACGCTCAGCGTCAGCTCGCCGGGATAAAAATGATGGGTGTGAATCGGCAGCAGATCATACACGCCCTGCAGCGCGATGGGCACCAGCGGAACCTGCGCACGAATGGCCAGGTAAGCTGCGCCGGAGAGAAACGGTTGCAATTCGCCGGTCTGCGTCCGGCCGCCCTCGGGAAACACGAACAGCGGCATCTCTGCGTGCAGAGCCTTCACGCCTGTGCCCAGGCTGGAAAGAGTTGCGTGCGTGTTGCGCGTATCGATGGGAATCTGCCCGGAACGATTCAGATACCAGCCGATAAACGCGATCGGCCACAGCTCTTTCTTGGCCAGAATGCGGAATTGAAAGGGCAGCGAGGCAAATACCACCGGCGTATCCATGTACGAGGTGTGATTGGCGGCGTACACGGCCACCGGATGCCTGCGCAGCCGCTCCGCGCCGCGCACGGTCACATGCGAGCCAGAGATCCACACGCAGGCTCGCGCCCAGGCCTGGGCAATACGGTGCTGCATACGTCCGCCTTTGTCCAGCAGCGAAACCAGCAGCGCCAGGGAGCCGCAAAAGACCGTGGCCAGCGTGAGCACCGGCGTCTGAATCAGGTTGGTGCGCCACCGGTAAAACCAGGGAACGGGATTGGGGCGCCGTCTCACTTTTCGTTCCTCACCAGAAGGCCGCGCGCCTCGCCCACCAGATACACCGATCCTGAAACCACGGCCGTGCTGCCCGCCGCGCGCTCTCGGGCCATGCGCTACGCCTCGCTCACGCTATCCGCAGCG
>JBAUCP010000873.1:0-1957 GCA_049677625.1 Occallatibacter sp.
ACTCGACCACGGTGCACACCCGGTTCGCGAGCTTCGAGTCGAAGCAGATTCTGTTCATCGGCGCCGGCATCGTTGGCATGTTCATTCTGGCCAAGATCGACTACCATCGCCTGCTCGACTGGTCTCCGTGGTTCTACGGGGTCTTTCTGGTGTCGCTGGTCGCGGTCAAGGCGGTGGGGCACAAGGCGCTGGGCGCGCGCCGCTGGATCGCCATCGGCCCGGTGCAGTTCCAGCCTTCGGAGTGGGTCAAGCTGGTCCTGGTGCTGGTAGTTGCGCGCTACTTCGCTAACCTGGGCGGGCGCAATCTTACCTGGAAAGAGATCTTCAGGGCCTTTGCGCTGGTCGGCATCCCCATGGCGCTGGTGCTCATCCAGCCCGATCTGGGCACCACGCTCACCTATGCGCCCATTCTGGTGGCCGGGCTTCTGCTGGGCGGCATCAGCGCGCGCCAGGCGGCCATCCTCATCCTCTGCGGAACGGTGCTCATCGCCGGCGTGTGGTCCAGCGGGAAGATTCTCAAACCCTACCAAAAAGCGCGGCTTACCAGCTTCATCAACCCTGACAACGATCCCCGCGGCAGCGGTTACCAGATTCGCCAGTCGCTCATCGCCGTGGGCGACGGCGGCATCTGGGGCAAGGGGCAATCCAAGGGCAGCCAGACCCAGGGGTATTTTCTGCCCATTCCCTATACGGACTTCATCTTTGCCGCGTTCAGTGAGGAGCACGGCTTTGTGGGCGCGGTTTTCGTGCTGCTGCTATACTTTTTCATATTGATGCGTTTGATTCAAAACGCTCAAACAGCCGCAGACCTGCCCGGCTCCCTGATTATCATGGGAATCGTGGCTGTGTTGACCTTCCAGATAGCGGTCAACGTGGGTATGGTCATCGGATTCATGCCGGTCACCGGAATTCCCTTACCGTTAATGAGTTACGGCGGATCTTCGGTGTTGTTCACGTTTCTGGCGCTGGGCGTGGCGATGAATGTCCGCATGCGCCGTTTCGTTAACTGAGCGTCCTGGTTCCAGGGAAGCGGACGCAGGTTCCATAGGTTTAGCTTTTGCGCCAGCCGGAACGGTCCGGACCCGCAAAAGAGCATTTTGCAGATTTTTCGCCGGCCAGGTCCCGTTGGATCGCGCCCGGCAGGATTGAGTACATGAGCACGCAGAGACGGGAAAACCGGTCCTTCGCGCGGCCACGATGCGCCGCCGGGGATCGAACGGCCTCGCCACCCCAGGCAGGTTGGCCACAACTCTCTGCAATCGGATCGCCGCACCCCCAAGCTTGTTCGGCTTCGACTTCCGGATCTTCAACGTGGGTTCGCCCACTGCCTGGAAGCCGCCGCATCGGCCCAATCGGGTTATCCTATCCGCCCATCTCCTCGCCTTCCGGTCTTACGCGTCTCCATCTCGCCTTGCCGCAGGTACCGGCAGCCAAATGCTGCCGGACGGAAAGGTACGATGGCAAAGGAAATTTGTATCTCCAGCACCCCGCATGAGACGCGGCTTGCAATTCTTGAAGACGATCAACTCGCGGAAATCTATTACGAGCGCGAAAACGAGTACACCCTCGCGGGCTCCATTTATAACGGTCGAGTTACTCGCGTGCTGCCCGGCATGCAGTCGGCCTTTGTCGATCTGGGCCTGGAGCGCGACGCCTTCCTTTATGTAACCGACTTCGTCGAGCTCGAAGACCAGGAAGACTCCGACGAGCTTGAGAAGGCAGCCGTCACCGGCGCCAACACGCCTCCGCGCGAGGTTCGTCATACGGGCGATCAGGATCAGGCGGCACGCAGCAGCCGTCCGGACGACCGTGGCGACCGCGGCGGGCGTTCCGGCCGGCAGCGCGATCGCCGCCCCGGCGCGGAAGCCGCACCTGAGGCGGGCAGCATCCCCGCTGCGGAGCAGCCTCAAGTTTTCGCGATCGAGGAAGCGGGTCAGGAAACGGGTCAAGACACAGG